>NZ_JBGMOE010000047.1:0-116169 GCF_041424195.1 Tardiphaga sp.
TTCCCTATAGCGGCCCTGCGTCGGCCTACGGCATCATCGGGAAGATGGAAGAAGCTTACTTCAAGATGATCAACGATCAGGGCGGCATCAACGGCCGCAAGATCAGCTTCATCAGCTATGACGACGCGTACAGCCCGGCCAAGGCCGTGGAACAGACCCGCAAGCTGGTCGAATCCGACGAGGTTCTGTTCGTGTTCGGCCCGCTCGGCACGCCCTCCAACACCGCGATCATGAAATACCTGAACGCGAAGAAAATCCCGCAGCTGTTCGTCGCCACCGGCGCGACCAAGTTCGGCGAATACAAGACCTCGCCATGGACCATGGGCTGGCAGCCGGCCTATCAGAGCGAAGGCCGCATCTTCGCGCAATATGCGATCACCGAAAGGCCGAACGGCAAGATCGCCGTGCTCTATCAGAACGACGATATGGGCAAGGACATGCTGAAGGGCCTGAAGGACGGCCTCGGCGACAAGGCATCGATGATCGTGGCCGAGGACGGCTACGAAGTATCCGAGCCGACCATCGACTCGCACATCGTCAAGCTGAAGGCGTCCGGCGCCGACATTTTCCTCTCGATCTCGACGCCGAAATTCGCCGCCCAGGCGATCAAGAAGGTCGCCGAGATCGGCTGGAAGCCGATGTATTTCCAGAGCAATGTCGGCTCGTCCGTTGGCGCGGTGATGCGTCCGGCAGGCGTCGATAACTCCCAGGGCGTGTTGTCGCTGGCCTATGCCAAGGATGCCATCGATCCGCAGTGGAAGGACGACGAGGGCATGAAGAAGTATCTGGATTTCTTGGCCAAATACGCCCCCTTCGCCAATCCGGCCGAAAGCTCGGCCGCCTATGGCTACGGCCAGGCGCAGACCGTGGTGCAGGTGCTGAAGCAGGCCGGCGACGACCTGACCCGCGCCAACATCATGAAGCAGGCCGCCAGCCTGAAGGACTTCGCACCCGACACGCTGCTGCCGGGCGTCAGGATCAACACCTCGGCGACCGATTTCTACCCGATCGAGCAGCTGCGCATGATGCGCTTCACCGGCGAGAAGTGGGACGTGTTCGGCCCGCCGATCGACAGCAAGCTCGGCGGCTAGAGGCTGGTATCTCGTCATTCCGGGATGCATGCAGGACGGCGAAGCCGGCCGGAGTGCAGACCCGGAAGCTGGATGTGTTCAACCACTGCAAGATTCCGGGTTCGCACGCGCGAAGATGCGCGCCCGCCCCGGAATGACAGCGATTCTGCCCAATAAAACAGCCCCTTGCGACGAAAGTCGTGAGGGGCTTTTTCTTGCTAGTTGCAGGGGAAAAGTATTCAATCCGACGCGCCGCAGCATTCAACAAGAGCAAGAACCCGCGCGGCTTCATCAAATGATCAGGGAGATCAGAAATGCCTTCGTTCAGCTCGCGTGCAATGACGTTCACGGTTGCCGCAGCCCTCAGTGCGGCCCTTGGCAGCACTGCCTTCGCCCAGAAAAAATACGACACCGGCGCCAGCGACACCGAGATCAAGATCGGCAACATCATGCCCTACAGCGGGCCCGCATCCGCCTATGGCGTGATCGGCAAGATGGAAGAAGCCTATTTCAAGATGATCAACGATCAGGGCGGCATCAACGGCCGCAAGATCAATTACATCACCTATGACGATGGCTACAGCCCTCCGAAAGCGGTGGAGCAGGCACGCAAGCTCGTCGAATCCGACGAAGTGCTGTTCATCGCCAGCTCGCTCGGTACCGCATCGAATTCCGCCATCCAGAAATACATGAATGCCAAGAAAGTCCCGCAGCTGTTCGTCGCCACCGGCGCGACCAAGTTCGGCGACTACAAGGACTTCCCCTGGACCATGGGCTGGCAGCCTGCCTATCAGAGCGAATCCAGGATCTATGCGGCCTACCTGCTGAAGGAAAAGCCCGACGCCAAGATCGCGGTCATGTATCAGAACGACGACTTCGGCAAGGATATGCTGAAGGGTCTGAAGGATGGTCTCGGCGCCAAGGCAGCATCGATGATCGTGGCTGAAGACAGCTATGAAGTGTCCGAGCCGACGATCGACTCGCACATCGTCAAGCTGAAGTCGACCAATGCCGACACCTTTGTCAGCTTCACCACGCCGAAATTTGCCGCGCAGGCGATCAAGAAGGTGGCGGAGCTCGGCTGGAAACCAACCTATATCCAGAGCAATGTCGGCGCGTCGGTCGGCGGCGTGATGAAGCCGGCGGGTTACGAGATCGCGCAGGGCATCCTGTCGGCGAACTACGCCAAGGACGGCGCCGATTCCAGCTGGGACAATGACGAGGGCATGAAGAAATTCTACGCTTTCCTCGCCAAATACGCCCCCTCCATGGACAGGAACGACGGCTCGGTCGTCTATGGCTATGGCCAGGCGCAGACCATCGTTCAGGTGCTCAAGCAGGCCGGCGACAACCTGACCCGCGCCAACATCATGAAGGAAGCGGCGAACCTCAAGAACTTCGCGCCAGACACATTGCTGCCCGGCGTGACGATCACGACCTCGCCCACCGACTTCTACCCGATCGAGCAGTTGCAGATGCAGCGCTTCAAGGGCGAGAAGTGGGAGCTGTTCGGCCCGATCATCACCGGCAAGATCGAGGGCTAAGGCTCTGATCTCTCCCCGCCGATTGAAGCCAGGCTTCACCAGGCGGGGAGAGATCGAGATCAGTAATAATCCCGGAACGCATCCGCGAGACTGTCGGGCTGCCAGTCGATCTGGTCCGACGCGATCGGATCGTCTGATAGCAGTGCGCCCGCCTGGGTCTTGTAGTCCGGCGCCACGTCATCCGCCTGCGGCAGGCCGCGGCGCGCGATATCCTGATAGTTCAGGTAATTGTCGCGATTGCCGACAAAGGTGCACACGCATTTGCCGGGATCGGCATAGAGATAGCGCGGGCCGTTCGGCGTATTGTGCACAACGAAGCGATAGGCCGGCAATTTGCTCAAGGCCATCTTGCCCGCCGCATCATTGGCGAAACGCGCCTTGAAGCCGGCGGCCTCCATGTCGAAGCCGACCTTCTGCAGCACCGGCGCGCTCGGCAATTCGCGCGCCACCAGCAGCGTCACATCGAGCAGCGCCAGCACCGCGATGACAGCAAGCGCCGTGCCGCACGGGCGCAAGGCAGGAAGCGTCGTCATTGTCACTGCCCGCATGTCGCAAAACTCCGGCTGCAAGCGCGCATCGCCGCGCTCTGTTGCGCTCGACCATACCGGCCCGCGCGCGTGGTGTCACGGCAGCGCTGCCGCAGCGCGCGGTGCCGGTTAACGCATTCATGCCTTGCCGTCGCTCAGGCGTGTCTTCGTCCACTAGGCACTGCAGCTCGCACAGACTGGACGTTCGATCGCGCTAAATCGACCAAGCGTCACGCCTCCGACGTCCCATATCCTCGCCCTCCCATGTCCTGCGTCTCGCGATGCCTGATCAACGTCGGGCGCATGACCATCGGCCTGATCGCAGCGACTATCATCGCGCTTGGGGCATGGGAGTTCTACTGCAGCTCAGCAGCCGCAGGTCGGGCAAAGGCGCCCATGCGCGCCCGCCACCATCGTCGCGTCGATCGTCTGTTGTGGTGGGCTCGCTTCGCTTGGCCCACCCTGCAGCTGATCCACCCATGGCTATGACTGTCAGCGCCTGAGGCTTTGGACCAATTGCGTCACATGCGCTTTCAGCTCGGGCAGCGCCTCATCGGGACGCGCCACGTCGATGTCATGGACATGCCAATAGGTCACGCGATTTTCCCAGCCCGGAAAGCGCTCGGTGAGCAAAGCACGGTGCTCGGCCTCTTTCACGGCCACGATCATATCGGACGCTTCCAGCGCATCGAGGGTGCAGACCGCCGGCATCCGCGACGCGCCGATGGGCGAGATGCCATCGATGGTCAGAGCGTCGATGGTCTGTCGCGCCATCGGGCCGACATTGTCCCTGCCCCGCTCGATGGCCAGGGCGTGTGACGTCGCCTCCCAGTCCAGACCTGCGCGGCGCGCCAGGTGATTGAAGAGCTCTTCCGCATAGCGGCTGCGATAGTAATTTCCGGTGCAGAGAAAGAGGACGGTCCTGGCCATGGCTCAGTGTGTTTTGTGGAGCTCGCATTTGTCAATTGCAGCGCCGCGCCGCCCGCACAGCGCCGAAGGCCCATGGACCCCGCTATCATTTTGCTGGATTGTGGCCGCCTCGCCTTGCGCCAACGAATCATCCCTCGGAGGACACCCCAATGTCGCGCTCGCTTTTCCGCACCACCCTCGTCGCCGCTCTCGCACTGATCGGCGCCAGCGTTTCTTCTGCCGCTTTCGCCGATAGCGGCACGATCCGCATCAACGTGCTGAAGGGCGGCTGGTTCATCGGCGCATCGGGCGGTTCGGGCACGCTGACCTTTCGCGGGCGGACCTATCCGCTGTCGATCGGCGGCTTGAGCGCGGGCCTCGTCTTCGGCGCATCGCAGACCTATCTGTCCGGGCGCGTCAGCCGCATCAACAGCCCCCGGGATGTGGCCGGCGTCTATGGCGCAGGCGGCGCGGGAGCAGCCGTGGGCCGCGGCGTCAGCGCCATCGTGCTCACCAACGAGAAAGGCGCGCTGCTGGAACTCAGCGGCCGCCAGACCGGCCTGATGGTCAATGCCGATCTCTCCGGCCTCGCCATTGCACTGAAGTAAGCGGCGAACCCATCAGCAGAGCACGGACGCCTTGCTGCAAGGCGCCCGTGCAAGTGCACCCATTCCGTGTGTTCTCTCTTGATCCCCCGCGCTGTTTGCCGCGGCGCGATCACTCACCCGTCCGCAATCGCGCGCATCTGCACGCCACCTCATTGCGGCCTCACACATGTGAAAGATTTTACCGATCTTTTTAATACACTTGCGTGCAGCGCAATGCGCGCGGCGCGATGTCACGCAACACTGCAAAAGGTTCAGCGCCGACACTTCAAAACAATGTCACCGGCTGTCATCGACGTTTCATCGCACGGACTAAGATAGGCCCCAATGCGCCCGCATCGTCCGCGCAGCTCGAGAGTACGGAGTGGATCATGACAATCGACCCGACACCGAAATTCGACGCAAACTATGTGGCCACGCTGCGCCTGGTACTGGACATGGCCGTGGAGCGGATCGCCGTGCAGCATCGCACGCCGGCAACGAAGGCGATGATGGCGGAGACCATCATGCGCCATGCGGCCGGCGGCATCACCGACACCCATGCGCTGATGTCGCATGCCGTGAGCGCAGGCGCGAACGGCGCGCCATAACATTCGTTGCGCAATCTTTCGCCACGCAAAGAGCGGGACCTGCCATGTATTTGATGGTGTCCCGCCACGTCTTCGCCAAACCGGGCAGCGAAGTTCCATCGGAACCGATGGAAAACGATACCCATGATCATGGCGGAAAATTATTTCAAAGACCGCGCCGACGATTGCAACCGCCTCGCCGGTGAGGAGAGCGATCTGGAGATGCGCGGCATGCTCTGCGATCTCGAACTGGATTATCGCGCCAAGGCGCTCCATGCCGCAGCCCATGGCTGGCGCGATGCGCCGCGGTATTTCGAACCGGCGGAAGTGTAAGCGCGCCACGCTGGCGAGGCTTGCAGGGCGCGATCCTGAAACACGACGTCCGCTAACTCGTCATTCCGGCGCGAGGCGACGTTCAAGTGCCGGTCGCGCTCCGGAATGACAGTATGTGGCTTCCTGGAAGTTACTCGCCCCAGGCCGCAAATGCGTCGTTGAAGGCGCGATCGCCGGGCGAGCCCTTTTCGATAGCGATGATGGCGCGGCGCTGGTTGGTATAGACCAGCGGGATGTCGAACCACGACCGCTCCTTCAGGAGCTGCAGGTTGCGGGTCCGGTCGCTTTCGACATTGCTGAGGCCGACCAGGAAGAATCCGTCGGTGACCTTGACCGCGAGACCGGCCAGCGGCGTGCCGCGGGCCTGCTCGTTCGACTTCATCAGCACGCCCGGCACATTGGCGACACCACCACCGGCGAAATCGGGCGGCAGCACGAAAGTGAGTTCGGCCGTGTGGCTGGCGGGCAGCGACGTATCGGTGTTGCGGCGGAACGACATGGTCATCTTGAACTTGCGTTCAGGAATCTCGATGTCCGCGCGCACGGCGATATCGCCGGGCTTGCCGCCCGAGGCCTTGATCTGCTCGGTGCGCCAGACCACCGTGCCGACATATTGCCGGCCCTTCGGCTCGGCCGGATCCTCGTCATACAGAACGACGCGCTGGGCGACTGGCGCGATCTGATCCGACGACGACGGCTGGCCGACGCGATCGGCGATCTTCGGCCGCGGCGCCAGCGGCGCATCCTTGTTGTCGGTGACGACGGGCGCCGAACCGCCGGCGAAACCGCGCACCATCTTGTTGATCGTCGGCCAGCCCAGGATCACGGCACCGATCAGGATCATCACGATGCCGATGAGCAGCGCGGTCTTGAACGGGAAACCGCCGCTGACGCGCTTCGGCTTCGGGGGCTTGGGCGGCTTCTTGGAATCCTTGATGCGCGACGGCGGCACCTGCGGCTCGTCGCCGGCCTGGTCATCGTAAGCCGTCTCGTCATGGCCGAAGACTTCGTTGCGCGTTTCCATGCTGGGTTCGAGACGATCGAATTCCGGCGTGGGCGACGGCACATTGGCGTAGGTCTTGCGGGCCGCGCGATTGGCCTGGGCGGCGGCGCGGCCGAGATCGTCGACATCGGCGGTGACGTCGCGGAAGCCGCGCATGGCGGCATCGCCCTGGTCGCCGCGATCGTTACGGGCGGGCGGCGGTGCTGCCGGATTGTTCTCGAAGCGGCGCGGCGTGCCGTTGCGTTCACGCGTTGGCGGACCGTTTGGATCCTGCGCGCCGGCATTGGGGGACTGCGGCTTCGGAATCGGCGGCGGATCGACGCGCAGCGTGCGCGGCGGACGCGGCTCTTCCGGGACGCGCGGAGACGGCGGTGTCGGCGTGACCGGCTGACGACCGCGCGGCGACGAATCGGCCGGGGCAGCACCGGCACGCGGGCCGGCATTGCGGAAGGCATCGCCGGCGCGTGGCTTGCCCTCGGACGGCGGCCGCGACGCGTCACGGGCACGCTGGGCGGCCTCGGACTCGACCTTGCGGACGGCTTCCTCGAGCGACAGGCGCTCGCGGGTGATTTCGGACTCCGAGAGCGGCGGCTCGACGCTGCGCAACTGGGCGATCAAGGCGGTGCGGGCGCGCTCATAAAGCGCACGCCGCTGCTCACCGGGAGCACTGGGGTCCAGTCCGGCGATGGCGCGGGCGATCAGCGGGTAGTAATCAGCCATCTCGACTCAATGTTGCGGGTGCATCAATTTGGAGGCTATCCGGTAACAGTTCGTTAAGCCTCAAACGGGTTTTGCACGAGAATAGTATCTTCACGTTCCGGGCTCGTGGAAAGCAAAGCAATCGGGCAGCCCACCAGTTCCTCGATCCGGCGCACGTATTTGATGGCCTGCGCCGGCAGATCAGCCCAGGAGCGTGCATTGGCGGTCGGCTCTTTCCAGCCCTCGATGGTCTCGTAGATCGGCTCAATCCGGGCCTGGGCGCCTTCGCCGGCCGGCAGATAGTCGATTTCCTTGCCGTCGAGCTTGTAGCCGACGCAGACCTCGATGGTGTCGAAGCCGTCGAGAATGTCGAGCTTGGTCAGCGCCAGGCCGTTGATGCCGCAGGTGCGGACGGTCTGCCGCACCAGCACCGCATCGAACCAGCCGCAGCGACGCTTGCGGCCGGTGTTGACGCCGAATTCCTTGCCGCGACGGCCGATCTCTTCGCCGATCTCGTTGAGCAGTTCGGTCGGGAACGGGCCCGCCCCCACGCGCGTGGTATAGGCCTTGCAAATGCCGAGCACATAGCCGACCGCGCCCGGGCCCATGCCGGTGCCGGTCGCGGCCTGCGCCGCCACGGTGTTGGACGAGGTCACATAGGGATAGGTGCCGTGATCGACGTCGAGCAGCGCGCCCTGCGCGCCCTCGAACAGGATGCGCTTGCCTTCGCGGCGCTTCTGGTCGAGCAGATTCCACACCGAGTCCGCGAACGGCAGCACGCGCGGCGCGATCTCCGTCAGCTCTTTCAGAATCTCCCCGCCGTCGATCTCAGGCAGGCTGAGCCCGCGGCGCAGCGCGTTGTGATGCGCCAGCAGGCGGTCGATCTTGTGCGGCAGCGTCTGCGGATCGGCGAGATCCATCAGCCGGATCGCGCGGCGGCCGACCTTGTCTTCATATGCCGGGCCGATGCCGCGCTGGGTGGTGCCGATGGCGGTGGCCTTGTTGGCATTCTCGCGCAGCGCATCGAGTTCGCGGTGCAGCGGCAAAATCAGTGTGACGTTTTCGGCGACGCGCAGATTGTGCGGGCCGACATCGACGCCCTGGCCGCGGAGCTTGGCGACTTCATCGACGAAGGCCTGCGGATCGAACACCACGCCATTGCCGATCACCGAGAGCTTGCCGCCGCGCACTACGCCCGACGGCAGCAGCGCCAGCTTGTAGGTCTGACCGTCGATGACCAGCGTATGGCCGGCATTGTGGCCGCCCTGGTAGCGAGCCACGACATCCGCCTGGTCCGACAACCAGTCAACGATCTTGCCCTTACCCTCGTCGCCCCACTGGGCGCCGACGACGACAACATTGGCCATTTGGCGCTAGTCCTCTGAAAATACACGCGTCGAAGCGTGATCAGCGCGGAAAACGGTCTGCCGTTTGCCGGATCACGCCCAGGCATCCGCCCAAGCGCGGCCAATGTTTGCTGAGAGGCCGCCTGTCTGCGATGCAAACCGGGAATAAAGGATGCGCGGGGGGAAAACAAGCGCGAAGGGCCCCAGAATGCCCCTGTCAAGCACGCGCAAACCTTTGATATCCCCTGAAAATCCCCCCATGTGTGGCGAGATTGGGGCAACCAGTACGGGATAACCGGACGGTGCGGCGGATCAGCCCGCCGAGGCGGCGGCAGCAGCACCCGCTACCGTCTTGCCGTTCAGTTCCGGCCGGTAGCGGCCGAGCGACAGGAACAGCACGGCAGGCTCGGCCTTCCGCCCTGCACGCAGCAGATGATGATCGACGAAATCGAAGCCAGCACCGAGGACATGAGCCAGGCTGTGACCTATGCGCGGGGCCGCTCCTTTGCGCTCGGCATCGATCCTGATCGTATCGCCATCGGCGGATTTTCGGCGGGCGCCATCATGGCCATCAATGCAGCCTTCGCCGAACGCGCGCCGGTCGCCGCCGTCGTGGCCCTGTCAGGGCGCATGTCGATGGGGGCGGCCAAGGCTTACGTCACCGGCGCCAGATCCGAGCCGGCGATCCTGATGTTCGTGGGTGAAAACGACCTGCCGGCGATGCTCGATAATCTCGACGGCCCGACCCGTCACATGACCAGCATGGGTCTGCCGCATCACGTGGTGCGGATCGCCGGCGCCACGCACTTCTATCCCCGCACCGCGACTGTCCCCGGTCCCGATGGCACATCGACCGATGTCGAAAGCCTGATGGCAGACTTCCTCTACAATCACCTTCGGCTAACCGACCTTTGATCGCAGAACTTTCAGCACGATGAATTTCGGATAGCGTGCGCTGACGGGCCAGAGGCTGACTGGATAGAGAAAGCCGTTACGAAGCAGCCTGTTCGCCCGCGATGGCGCGATCGATGGCGTCGATCACGCTCTGCATCTCGACGAACTTGCTGCGGGCCCGTTCCGCATTGTCGCGATTGAAGGGCGCAGCCAGAACTTTCGCGTGCGCATCGCGGTCCTCGATCATGCGCATACGCGCCGCCATGAGCGTATCCAGACGTTCACTCATCTCGATCGGTCCTCATATCGGGCGCTGAATCGTGCGTATGACCACGCCTACAGGATGAAGCCCGCCGGTGATGATCACCGACGGGCTTCAGTCATTCCAAATCTATGAGACGCAAAACTTGCCGGTCGAGAAATCCCAGTACATCCGTGGAAATTTCAGGACCTTCAAGCTCAGATAGCGCGCAGATCTTCCGCGCTGGTCTTTCCGCGCATCTTGTCAGCCTTGGCTTCGAAGGAAACCTTCTGGCCTTCATTGAGCGAACCCAATCCAGCGCGCTCGACTGCACTGATGTGAACGAACACATCCTGGCCGCCGTCATCAGGCTGAATGAAACCGAAACCCTTGGTCGCGTTGAACCACTTAACTGTACCGACTGTCATAACTATTCTCCAAGATGCGCGAATGCGCGAACCCTACGCGACATCGCGTGAGCCCGATCCGATTTCAACGATGTCTTGGGGAATGGAGCCGATTACGGCGCGGTCAACAAGCCAGAGCATATATTCGAATAACTGCAATATAGATGATTTCAGCCGAATTACAAGAACAATGATTCCAGAGCGTGTTTAACGAGCATTTACAACGGTGAACTTCAGATCGAAGCTGGCTGCGGAACTCTGATTTACCGTTGCTGCAGCGGACACACGAATGGACAGATCGAGGCGACGCACACCGGTTCTGGCCGAAATTCGCTTCGCCGAAAGGCGGCGTGATTTCGCGGAAGCTGGTGGCGACTATGCCGACAAATCACTGGCGCTGTGGCGCGTGAGCGACCTGCCGGGAGAGGCGTGAAGTCGTGCCAACTGAAAGCAAGGGGCGCATGGCTAGACGTCGATACGCCCCTGCATCACCGGCACGCAGCGACCGGCGATCCGCACGCTTTGTACCTGGTCGTTCGTCTTGCGCACCTCGACCTCGATGAGGCTGCGACGGCCCATCTCGACGCCCTGCTCGATGGTGATGTTGCGGACCGCGTCACGGCGCGGGTCGAGCGTGACGAGATAGGCCGCCAGCGCTGCGGAGGCGCTGCCAGTGGCAGGATCTTCGGGGACGTTGTCGAGCGGCGCGAACATCCGCGCGCGCAGGTGATCGAAACCATCACCGGTGCGGACATAGATGAAGGCCGAGAAACGATCGTCCGGAGACCGGTGTCTCTGCTCGGCCTGCGCGAAGGCCGTTGCGTTCGGCCGCGCGGACGCCAGCGCATCGAGGCCGGCCAGTTCAGCCACCGCGAACGGCAGGCCGACGGACACCATCCGCGGCCCGTGCGTTGACATGGCGATGGCATCGGGCGCGAGCGATATGCAGGCGGCCATCATGTCACGATCGATCTCACCCTGCATCGCGAGTGGCTGCGGTGCGACGAAGCCGGCGCCGACAATCGCGCCGCCATCGCGCAGCAGATCGAGATGGACGAGGCCTGCCTTCTCCTCAAACACCATGCGATCGCCAACAGGCCTGCCGAAGACCGCGCCCTGGCGGCCAAGCACGAAGGCGGTGCCGACATTGGGATGACCGGCGAAAGGGATCTCAGTGGTCGGCGTGAAGATGCGAACGCGTGCGGTGTGCGCGGGATCATCCGGCGGAAACACGAATGTCGTTTCCGAATAATTGAACTCGGTGGCGATCTTCTGCAGCAGCCCCTCGTCGATACCGCGCGCATCCGGAACGACCGCCAGCGGATTTCCGCCGAAGCGCGTATCCGTGAACACATCCACGGTGACATAGTCGATCATCATGCAGCCCTCACCATTGCGTTATTGCAGGGGTCAACGACGTAACATACCAGTCGCCGGACCTCATGCCAGCCTGACACTGCAAGACCGCACGGGAGGTCTCAGGACTTCCCGTGCCTTTCGGCGATCAACCGCCCGCCTGTCCGTCGATTGCGACATCGACGCCTTCATAGTTCTTGCCGCGAAGGCTGACCTTGTCGCCGTCGAATGACAGCGTCCATTTCCGCGATAGCTCGCTCGCGCCGATATTGATCCGCTCGACTTCGAACGCGTGATCATCCAGCCACCGTCCCTTCACGGCAAGCGGCCCATAGGGCGTGTCCTTTCCCTTGCGATACAGTCCGTCGAGCCCGATAGGGCCGCTGATCATCTCGGGCGGCCGCGCCGAATTGCGGCTGTAGAGTTCGAAATCATAATGCGGGTTCGGGCCGACCAGTGTCAGCGTCAGCGATTTCACGCCCAGCGGATTGCGGGCGAACGCATAGGTCTTGCCCGAGATCGTCGATGCGATCTCTGGCGTCGGTCCGACCTCTGACGGCTTCTCTGTCGATATGGCGCGGATGGCGCTCGCCAGTCGTTCTGTGCCGGCCGTGTCCGGCTGTATTGCAGTCTCGGATTTGATAGATGCCGCGATGGACGGCAGGAGAGTCGTCACGGCGCAGCCGTTTCTGCCTGTGGTCACCGCCACGAGATCCAGCGCCGGATAGACCACGATCAACTGACAATGATAGCCGCTCGCCCAATAGAGGTTGCTGTCGGGAAGAGCCCAGAAGAAATTCGAATAACGCCAGGCCGGAGCAAATGAGAGGTGCATGTCCACCGTGGCGTGGTTCACCCTGTCGATCCAGTCCCGTGGCACCAGCGGTTTACCCTCCCACTCGCCATTACGCAGATAGAGATAGCCGAACTTCGCCATATCGCGCGGGTGCAGCGCCAGACCGTATCCGCCGGTCGAGATGCCCTGCGGATCGCGCCGCCATTTCCATGCCGTGATGCCCAGCGGGCCGAACAACCTCGCCCTGGCGTAGTCTTCCGCGCTCATCCCCGTTACCTTGGTGAGGATCGCGGACAACAGATGCGGATTACCGCTGTTGTAGTTGAATCTGTCTCCGGGTGATCCGGCCATCTGTCGATCGAGGATGAACTCGATCCAGTTCCGGCTTCGCTCCATATCGATCACCGAGAGCGGCAGCCCCTCGCCGAGACCTTCCTCCCAGGCCAGTCCGGACGTCATGTCCAACAGGCTCTGAAGCGTGATCGCCTTCTTTTTGTCGTCGAGGTTGATGATGTTGCGGTCGCCAAAGAACGTCGTCATCGGCTGGTCCGTGCCTTTCAGGAGACCGTCCTGCAATGCCATCGATGTCAGCGTGCCGATCACGGCCTTGGTGACGGAATTGACCACGTGCGGCAGATCAGGAGTGTAAGGCGCGTAATAGGCATCCAGAACGATCTTGCCATGCCGCACGATTAGCAGGCTGTCGAAATCATTGCGACTTCCGAGCTCCAACAGTGTGGCGAGCGCTGCCGGGTCCATGCCCTGCTCTTCCGGCGTGGATGTCTGCCAGCCTTGCGTCGGCCACGCCGGAGCCGGACCTTCGCCGGCAACCGCACTGCCGAGCAAGGCCACAAACATGGCTGAGCCAAGCACATGCTTCAGACCGGGGAGTCGTGAATATCCCATGACGGCCTCGTTGCGGGTTTTAACGCTGCGCAAGGACCATATCTGCAGCTACAGATTGTTCAACCGAATTGCTGCTTCATTCCGTCTGCGGACTTGCAGGTGCGCGATCGCCTACACGGCAACAGGAACAAGCTTCGCGACGGCGCTGAGCAAATCGGTCTGGGTGATCAGCCCCTGAATCATGCGGTCCTGATCGACGATGATGACGGCGTGCGTTCGTCCATCGGTCAGCGTCGGCAGCAAGGTCACCGCGGGCGTCTGCATCGTCGCCGTCGCTGCGGGCGACATGGATTTTCCGACATCGCCCGATTCTTTCATCAGCTCGCGCAGGCCGACCGTTCCGACGAGCTGTCCCTGCATGCCCAGGACGGGGAGCGTGCGAACATTGTGCAGGAGCAGCCGCGAGCGGGCCAGTTCGGCACTGTCGCGCGCGCCCACCGTGACGACATCGCGGGACATGATGTCTCCGCAAAGGATCGTGCCGTGCGAGCGCAGCATGGCCTGCAGTTCGACCTGCCGCAGCAGTGTTTCGAGATCATCGGGGTTGATATCAAAGGTCTCGCTCAGCGCTTCCAGCGCCTTGTCGATATCCTCGGCGCGAAAGCCGACCCGCAGCTCCGGGCTGATATCCGATGTCTGATGCGGGTTCGCCGATGGCACCGGCGCCCTGTGCGGATAGGTCCGCCGCGCGATCTTGTGGAACAGATAGCCCAGCCCGACCAGAAGCACCGAGTTCAGACCAACGGGCACGAATGGAAACAGATAGCCCGAAGCGGTCACGACAGGTCCGCCGATGATGGCCGTCAACGCCGTGGCGCCGCCGGGCGGATGCAGGCAGCGCGCAAAGGACATCGCGGCGATGGCCAGCGATACGCCGAAGCCGATCGCCAGAATCTGATCGGGAATGAGATGCGCGACAGCGACGCCGATCAGAGCCGAGATGGTGTTACCGCCGATGATCGCCCAGGGCTGGGCCAGCGGGCTGGCAGGGACCGCAAACAGGAGCACAGCAGATGCGCCAAGCGGGGCCACGATCAGCGGCAGGCTGGAGCTGTTGCCCAGCACAGATCGGCAGATCAATCCCGTGAGCACGATGCCCAGCAATGCACCCAGGCAAGCGATCATGCGCTCGCCGAGCCGTGCTCCCGCCAGGATGGGGACGAACAGCCGAATACCTGTCTTGCGAGGAGAAACGCCCCTTGAGAAGTCGCTCGAAACGTCCTTTGGGTCTTTTCTTTTTGTCATTGAATCGGGACCAACGCACGGCTCTGCCAGAATGGCTGACGCCCCCTTTGATCACTATGTGCAGGCGCCCGCAATGTTGAATACGACACGCGGGCCTGACGATCGCGATCTGGCAGAGCTATCCCTGCTCGGTTACAACATCCCGGCCATTCGCCAGAACGCGCCCCATCAGGAGGGCGCGACGGCGATCTCAAGGGAGGACCCATGGCCCGCATCGACTATAGCGATCCCGCCTCTGCCAGCGAGCGCACCCGCGAGATTCTTGGCAAGAATCGCAATGCCAATATCTTTCGCATGATGGCGCATTCGCCTGCCTATCTCGAACAATATTGCCGGCTCGGCGGGGCGATCCGCAACAAGGGCGAGCTCGATCCCGTGATCCGCGAACTGGCCATCACCCGCACCGGCATTCTCTGCGAGGCGCCCTATGAAGTGGCCGCGCACAAGCGCATCGGCGGTTATGTCGGCGTATCAGACGAACAGAATGCCGCGCTGGACAACTGGCAGGCCGCGACATGTTTCGATGACACGCAGCGCGCGGCGCTGGCCTTCACCGACGAGATCGTCGCACGGCATCGCCCGACGGACGCGACCTTCAAAGCCATCGCAGCAAGACTGACGCCGGGCGCGCTGGTGGAATTGCAGCTCGCGGTCGGCTTTTACATCATGACCTCGAAATTCCTCGAAAGCTTTGCTATCGACATGCAGCCCGTGTCCGAAGTCGTCTGAGTTCACCACCCTCTTGAGCGTTCCAATTCCCTTGAGTCTCACATGTCAAAAACCACCCGCGCAACGCAGGCGCTGAGCAAGCTCGGCGCCGGGTTCACGTTGCATAGCTACGACTACGATCCGAACGCCGACAGCATCGGCCTGCAGGCAGCAGACGCGCTGGGTATTCCGCCGCAGCGCATGCTGAAGACGCTGATGGCCGAAGTAGACGGCAAGCCGGTTTGCGTCGTGGTGCCCTCCGACAAGGAGGTCAGCATGAAGAAGCTCGCCGCAGCATTTCACGGCAAGAGCGCGAAGATGATGCGCCCGGCCGACGCCGAACGCATGACCGGCTATCACGTCGGCGGCATCAGCCCGTTCGGACAGAAGAAGCGCGTGCCGGTCGCGATTGAGCAGGCGGCGTTGTCGGAAAATACGGTCTATCTCAATGGCGGCCAGCGCGGGCTGCAGATCGAGATTGCACCGGAGGCCGCGCGCGCGGCGCTGGATGCGATGGCCGCCACACTGACGGACTGATGCGCATCACCGCTGTTTGAAGCTCGGGCATGCCGGCGTGATCACGACGCGCTGTCGCAGGCGGGAACCGCGATGTAAGCTGCGCATTATCGATCTTGGACCTCAAGGGAGAATCGACATGCGCTCGATCCTGGCAGCAACCGCACTTCTGGTCGTCATGGGCGCAACGCCCAGCATGGCCCGCGAATATCCATGGTGCTCGCGCACCTCGGCGACCGGCTTCAATCCGAGCTGTACGTTCACCTCCTATAACCAGTGCATGGCCACCGTGAGCGGCCAGCGCGGCGACTGCATGCAGAACCCGATGCTGGCCTACGGCGACCAGCGCCGCGGCAGCCGCGCCATGCGCGGTCAGCCGGGCGACTGGGACAATGGATGGAATAACGGCTGGAACAATAATTGGGATCGCCGCTGGTAGCGCGCCGCGCCTGCATCCGTAGCCGTAGGATGGGTAGAGCGAAGCGAAACCCATCACCTCAAATCTTGCCATGATGGGTTTCGCGAAGACGCTCTACCTATCCGGCGATACCCATCTACGATTTCCGCCACCACGCCCATGCCACGACCGCGATCGGAAGCCCGCCCCCGAACCACGCAAAATAGCGGCCGGGATCGCCGGCGAGCAGCGCCGACAACAAGCCTGCGAGCGACAGCACGCCGACGACGATCGGCGCACCGAACACCCGCCACCAGCTCGCTTTGTGCTGCGGCACCTCGCTCATGACGAGGGCCCGAGGGCGGCAGTCGCGCCCGCAGACAGCCGCGCCCCGCGCCTGACCTTGCTGCGCTTGACCGCCCACAGATACAGCCCGCTGCCGAGCACGATGATCGTGAACATGGTCAGCAGCGCCCAGATGATCTTCAGCGGCATGCCGCCATAATCGCCGAAATGCAGCGGTTGCGAGACCAGCACGGCCTTCAGATAGGTCGGCAACTCGCTGGTGTCGGACACCTCACCGGTCTCGCCATCGAGCAGCACGGGTTTCACCAGCCGCGAGGTCAGCGGCGTGTCGCCGCGCAGGAAGACCGCGAAATGATGCGTCGATGTGAACGGCGTGCCGGGGAATGCGATGAAGGCTGGATCCATGCCGGGCGTCGTCTTCACGGCATTGCCGACGACCTTATCCAGCGATGCCAATTGCGTTGGCGTCGGCTTGCCGGCATAGGGCGTGGCCATGGCAGCCAGCTCGTTACGCTGCCAGATGCCGAGCATGACTTCGGCATAGGCGTTGATGACGCCGGTACCGCCGACCACCAGTGCCCACACGATGGTGATCACGCCAAGCAGATTGTGCCAGTCGAGCCACAACACCCGGCGCGATTTCTGTCTGCGGATCGCCGCGAAGTTCAGGCGGCGGGTGAACGGCCAGTACAGCACCACGCCGGACACGACCGCGATCATGAAGAGAAAGCCCATGACGCCCATGAACCACTTGCCGGGAAGACCGAGATACATGTCGGTATGCAGCCGCAGCATCACCAGCATCGGGCCGGTGCCGAGCAGACCCACCGGCTTTGCCGTATAGGCATCGAACGCCTTCACCACCGTGGTCTGTGGATCGGAGGTCACCGACGCATTGGTGAAGGTCGAGACCATGCCGGGCTCGTCCTTGTCCCAGGCCATATACAGCAACACGTTGCCGGGATGATCCGCGATCGCCGCGCGGCCGATGGCGTCCAGACTCAGTTTCGGCGCGCCGGGCGCATGCACATCCATCTTCGGCGCATAACCGAGCGCCTCGTCGATCTCATGATGAAAGATCAACGGCAGGCCGGTGAGGCACAGCAGCAGCAGGAAGACGGTGGAGACAAGGCTGGTCCATTTGTGGATCAGCGACCAGATGCGAGCCGTACGCGCTTTCAGGGGATCGATCCTTCTTCAACTACTGAAAATGTCGTCCCCGGAAAGCCGGGGACGACATCAGCAGATCATTTCGACGTGGCGACCATGCGGCAAGCGGAACGCGCTGCGACCTATTGCCGAGCCGTCTCACTGGCCTGCGCCATTACCACTTGTAGCCAATGCTGCCGGTAATACGGCGGCGATCACCATAGAAGCAGGCATTCGCGGTCGAACAGCTGGCAATATAGATCTCGTCGGTGACGTTGTTCGCGTTCACCGCGAAGCGCCAGTTCTGCCAGTCGTAATGCACGGCGAGATCGCCGAGCGTGCGCGACGGCACCGAAAGGGTGTTGGCCGTATCGGCGTAGGACGCACCGACGTTACGCACGCCACCGCCGAAACCGAAGCCACGCAGGATGCCGTCCTGGAAAGTGTAGTCAGCCCAGCCCGACGCCAGTTGGCGCGGCGTGTTGGTCGGTACCTTGCCGATCAAGGCCGGATCGGCATTCGAACTGTTGAACAGGTTATAGGCGGTGAACGAGCCGACGACCTTGAGGCCCGGAGCCAGATTGGCGACGGCTTCGAGTTCGAGGCCGCGCGACGTCACCTCGGCATTCTGCATCTGCAGGTTCGGCGGGATGCTGTTCGGATCTGTCGTCAGCACATTCTTCCGCTTCAGGTCGAAATAGGCGAAGCCGAAGTGACCATCGAAGCCGGCGGGCTGAAACTTGACGCCGATCTCGGCCTGTTCGCCGGTTTCGGGCAGCAGCAACTGACCGGACGAGTTGGTGCCGATGATCGGATTATAGCTGGTGGCATATGACACGTAAGGCGCGACGCCGCTGTCGAAGTTGTAGATCAGGCCGGCGCGACCCGAGAACTTGCTGTCGCTGCGACCGAGCGGCGCGGTACCGGTGATGCGGCTGACGTCGTTGACGTCGACCCAGTCGTTACGGCCCGACAGCACCAGCGTGAAGCGGTCAAGCTTGATCTGGTCCTGGACATAGACACCAAGCTGCTGCTGCGTCAGCTGCGTATCGCGATAGGGCGCGGCAGTCAGCGGCGGAGCACCAGTATAAATCGGGTTCAGCACGTTGATCGACGGATTTCCGAATGCGAAGGCCTGGGTGTCGCTGATCGAGTAATATTTCAGGTCGAGGCCGAACAGCGTGGTGTGGCTGAGAATGCCGGTGTTGAAGCGATACTCGACCTGGCTGTCCATCTGCGCCTGGTCGGCGATTCCGCGGGTGCCGAACGAATAACGCGCGAAGTCACCCGTGGTCTGGTTGGCGTAGCCGTTGCCGGTGACGCCGGTGTAGTTCACGTCGACATGCGAGAAGCGTGCATTCTGGCGGAATGTGACACTGTCGGACAGCTTGCGCTCGAACTGGTAGCCGAGCATTTCCTGCTCGCGCTTGAACTTGTCGAAATTCGGCTCGCCACCGAAGAAGCTGGTGGGAATGCGGCCGAACGGTCCGTTGGTCACCGTGCCGACATAGGGCAGGAATTGCGCTGCACGGGTCTCGTTATACGACGCCGAACCGAGAATGGTCAGCGTGGTGTCGACGTCCGGCTTCCAGGTCACCGATGGCGCGATGAAATAGTTGTTGTTCGGCGTGAAGTCGGTCTGCGTTCCGCCATTCTGAACCTGGCCGACGATGCGGGTGTAGAGCTCGCCATTGCCCGGCGCCAGCTTGATCGGCGTATTGATATCGAAGCCGAAATAGGCGTTGCCGAAATTATCGACGCCGGTCTCGATGTAGCGGATCGGCTCCGCCTGCGGCATCTTGCTGACGACGTTGACGAGACCGCTGGGGCTCGAACCACCATACAGGATCGCCGAGGGACCGCGCAGAATCTCGACGCGCTCCATGTTGAACGGCTGCAGCTTCCAGCTTGCATAGGACGTGTAGAACAACTGCATGCCGTCGAGAAACACGCTGTTGTCGTCCGACTTGAAGCCGCGGATCAGGAACCAGTCGTTGCGGAAGTCGGAGCCGAATGTGCCGGCCGCCACGCCGGGCACATAGCGCAGCACTTCGTCGAAGCTACGAGGCTTCTGATCGCGGATCTGTTCTGAGCCGATCACCGAGATGGCCTGCGGCGTTTCGTTGATCGGCGTGTTGGTCTTGGTGCCGGTCGAGCTACGATTGGCGACATAGCCCTGAATCGGGCCGCGCGGGCTCTCGACAAATACATTGGTCTGGCGCGGAGCGACCGGACGCGGCGCGACTGCCGTGCGGGCACGCGGCGTGCGGCTCGGCGTCGTCGTGGCACGGCGGCGTTGCTGCGGCTGATTGACGACCACGGGTGGTAGCGGTTGAGCACCGGTCTGCGTGGAACTGGACTGCGCCGACGACGTATCGAGTGTGACGACGCTGAGCGCGCAGACCGACGACAAAAGCGCGAGACGCGACAAACCAATAATATTGTTCAAGGTGATCCCCCGAAATCTCATCCACATCGACATATGCGATGATGGATGGCCTCATATGATGGATCGGGGTTAGAGCGACGGCGGCGTCACCGCCAATAGAAGCGCTCCAAACAACAAGCAATCTGCGGCAGTGTGACATCGCTGCCGCAGATTTTACTGGTTCTAAATTGAGCGGATATCTTTCTCAGCCGGATATCGTTCCCGGCGCCCATTCGACACTCGTACCGAAGCTTGCTCCCCGCGCGTGCATAGACGCTGCGCGCCAGCATGGCTTGTGCCGCCCTGCGAACTGCCGCCTATGGAAGGCTGCATTGACCCCCGAGCCGATGACCCCTTCCGCTGCGCCGCGACAAACGATCGTCGGCTGGTTCGCCAACCAGCCCTATCTCCTGCTCAGCCTCACCTCGCTGTTCTGGGCCGGCAATCTCGTGCTTGGCCGTTATGTCGCCGGCCATGTGCCACCGGTGACACTGGCCTGCGTCCGCTGGATCGGCGCCTTCTTCCTGCTGCTGCCCTTCGCCTGGACGCATCTGCGCACCGACTGGCCGGTGCTGCGTGCCCATCTGCCGATGATGTGGATGCTGGCCCTGACGGGCTTTGCCGCCAATACGGCGCTGGCCTATTGGGGCCTGAAATACACGCAGGCCCTGAACGCGCTGCTGATCCAGTCGTCCGGCCCGCTCTGCGTTGCGCTGTGGACGCTGATCCTGTTCGGCGTGCGGCTGACGCTGGCGCAATTGCTCGGCATCGTCGTCTCCATGGCCGGCGTGCTCATTATCATCCTGCGCGGCGATGTCACTGCGCTGGCCAGCATCCAGATCAACAAGGGCGACGCGATGCTGTTCGCGGCGCTGCTGGTGTTCGGCATCTATTCGGCGCTGATGCTGCGGCGACCGGTGACCCACCCGATGTCGCTGGTTGCTTTCACCACAGCCGGCGGCGCGATTCTAACCGTGCCGGTCAGCATCTGGGAACTCAACTCCGGCTCACCGCTGATTTTCGACACCGTGACGCTGCTGACGCTTGCCTATGCCATGATCTTTCCGTCCGCGCTGGCCTATCTGTGCTTCAATCGCGGCATCGCGCTGATCGGCCCGAACCGGGCCGCACCATTTCTGCATCTGATGCCGGTGTTCGGCTCGGTATTGGCCATCGCGTTTCTCGGCGAGCAGCCGCAACTGTTTCACCTCATCGGCTACGCGCTGGTGCTGTCGGGCGTATTCATCGCATCACGGCGATGACTCTCACGCGCCTCCGATCAATATTCCCACCGCCAGAACGATGACGCCGCCAAGCACCACCTGAAAGACGGCCTGCAGGAACGGCGTATCCATATAGCGTGCCCTGATATAGGCGATGGCCCAGAGTTCGAAGAAAACGACAACACCCGCGATGGCCGTCGCGATCCAGAATGCATTCGGCCAGCTGTCCGGCACGAGATAAGGCAGGGTATGGCCGAGACCGCCCAGCGTGGTCATCAGCCCGCAGATGCCGCCGCGCAGCCACGGCGAGCCGCGTCCGGTCATGGAGCCATCGTCCGACAGTGCTTCGGCGAAACCCATGCTGATGCCGGCGCCGATCGATGCCGCAAGGCCGACAAGAAACGTCTGCCAGTTGTGGTGTGTCGCAAACGCGGCGGCAAACAGCGGCGCCAGCGTGGACACCGAGCCATCCATCAAGCCCGCAAGACCTGGCTGGACATATTGCAGGACGAACATCCGGTGGCGGGTTTTGTCCTCCATCGTGCGAACGTCGGACGTCAGGATTGCATCCGACAGTTTGGACGCAAGATGCTCGTGTCCTTTTTCCAGCTCGGCCAGATCGCCGAGCAACTTGCGGACGCCGACATCCGTCGCCTGCTCGGCCGCCTTGACGTAAAAGCGCCCGGCCTCGAACTCCATCCTCTCGGCCTCCTTGCGGATGGTGTCGAGCGACAGGTTACGTGTGAGCCAAATCGGTCGGCGGCGGATGAAGCCCTTGACGTCTTCACGCCGGATCGGCGGAAGGTTCGGTCCGAAGCGCTCCTCATACATCTGCAACAGCAGATGCCGATGGCCTTTTTCTTCCTCGGCCATCTCGCTGAAGACTTTCGCCGAATCGGGATAGCGCGCTGCCAGATCCTCGGCGAAGCTGAGATAGATCCGGCTGTCCTCTTCCTCGCTGGAAATCGCAACCGCCAGCACCTCACGTTCGGTGAGCTCCGAAAACGCCTTCATATCAACGCCTTAATTAGTTTAGAATTATTCTAATCTATATAGGACCTGCATTGCGTTTGTCAAAGAGCTTTGCGCCTGCGCAGGCGCTGAATCTTGCGCTGGCCGGGAAGCAATAACGGCGACGCGAAGGACGGCGATGAAACAACCCTGCGTGCTCCGGACGTCGCCCCGGCATTCGCACCACCCTCGACGCGGAGCTGCGGATCAGCCACCGCCTGCGCGTGTTCTCGCTAACGAACGCGATAACGTCGGCACGGTGCTACAGAAGTCGATGCATGGCCTGCACCGTCGACAGTGCGCCAACCTGAACCGCATAGCTTTCCGCTTCCGTGCGTCACCGACCTCGGCTAGCGTGCCCGCAACAAATACGGGCCACCAAGGCCGACTCAGGGAGAAAAGCGGAATGCACGGACTTTCAGTTCTTCGCGGTGTGGCGAGCGCATCGTTTATCGGAGCGCTGCTGTTGGCGAGCCCCAATGCCATCGCACAGACTGCGAACTATCCGAACCGGCCGATCACGCTGGTCCTCCCTTTCGCCGCCGGCAGCGGCACCGACACCACAACGCGCCTGATCGCCAAGGAACTCGGCACCGCACTGAACGCCAACACCGTGATCGACAACAAGGCCGGTGCCAACGGCTCGATCGCCGCCAGCTTCGTCGCCCGCGCCCCGGCCGACGGCTATACGCTGTTCGTGACGACCAACACGACGCATTCGGCCAATCCCTATCTGCTCAAGAATATGAGCTACGATCCCATCAAGGATTTCACCCCGATCGCGCGCACCGGCGACCTGCCCTTCATGCTGGTGATCAATCCCGAAATTCCCGCCAACTCCGTGGAAGAGCTGATCGCGCTCGCCAAGAAGGAGCCGGGCAAGTACTCCTACGCATCGGGCAGTTCGTCGGCGATCGTCTCGGGCGCGACCTTTGCCCGCCTCGCCAAGCTCGATCTCCTTCACGTGCCTTACAAGAGCTCTCCACCCGCGCTCACCGATGTCATCGCCGGCCGCGTCAGCATGATGTTCGTCGACGTGCCCACCGGCTTGCCGCACGTCAACGCCAAGGCGCTGAAGTCGCTTGCAGTGACCACCAAATATCGCTCCAAGCTGCTGCCGGATCTGCCGACCATGGACGAGGCTGGCGTGAAGGGCTTCGACATCACGTCATGGCAGGGTTATCTCGGCCCGGCCAACATGCCGAAGGACATCGTCGTCAAGCTCAACGCGGAAATCCGCAAGATCGTGGAGCGCCCCGAGATCCAGAAAGACCTCGCCAATCGCGGCATGGAAGCCTTCTCCGGGACGCCGGAAGAATTCGACGCCTTCCTGAAGGATCAGCTCAAAGTGTGGGAGAAGTTGATCACGGATGCGGGGATCGAGAAGCAGTAGGGTTGGTCTACCGACTTCCCGGGTGTCGTCCCCGCTTGCGCTGGGACGACAGGGGAAAGGTTGTGACCTAACCCGCAGCCTCGGCGACCCGATGCCGCAGAGTTTTCCCGCCCGGTCATCTCCTCGTCATGGAACTGTCAGCGCAGCGTAACTCCCGCGCCTCAGAACACCGCGCATGGTCACCACAAAGGAGACAACCATGCGCAGCACATTCCTCTGCTCCGTCGCTTCCCTCGTCATGCTCACATCCGCCGCTTTCGCGCAGACGGAAGGTGAATTCCCCGCCAAGCTCGCCGGCCATGCCGTGCTGCCGGCCGCCTCGACCATCGACGCGCCCGCGGATGCGCCGAACGACCTGAAGACCTCGGGCAAATACACCACCGGCAAGCGCGTCGACGCGCTCGGCACGGTGATGGGCAAGTCCTATGAGCGCGCCACCGGCATCGCGCTGCCGATGAAGGGCCAGCCGCTGCAGGGCCATTCCGGCATCAAGGTGATGCCCGACGGTTCGTTCTGGGTGCTGACCGACAACGGCGCCGGCTCGCGCTACAATTCGGCCGACTACATGATCTATCTCAATCACCACAAGATCGACTGGAAAAACGGCAAGGTCGAGCGTCAGGCCACCGTGTTCCTGCACGATCCCGACAAGAAGGTGCCGTTCCGCATCGTCCATGAAGACACCGCCAAGCGCTATCTGACCGGCGCCGATGTCGACACCGAAGGTTTCCAGATCATCGGCGACAATTTCTGGATCGGCGAGGAATTCGGCCCCTACATCATCAAGGCCGACAAGACCGGCAAGGTGCTGGCCGTGTTCGACACCGTTGCCGACGGCAAGCCGGTGCGTTCGCCGGATCATTGGTCGGTGCAGTCGCCAGGCGCGCCGGGCGCCACCTACACCACCGTCAACCTGCGCCGCTCCAAGGGCTATGAAGGCTTCGCCTCCTCGAAGGATGGCAAATTCCTTTACGGCCTGCTCGAAGGTCCGATCTGGGATGCCGAGAAGAAGGACTGGGAGAAGGTCGACGGCAAGGAAGCGTCGCGCATCCTGGAATTCGACGTCGCCAACGAGAAGTTCACCGGCCGCTACTGGCAGTATGTGTTCGAACAGAACGGCAATGCCATCGGCGACTTCAACATGATCACCGCCGACAATGGCCTGATCATCGAGCGTGACAATGGCGAGGGCACCAAGGACAAGGCCTGCGCCGAGGGCAAGCGCGGTGAGGACTGCTTCCCGGATCTCGCCAAGTTCAAACGCGTCTACAAGATCGAACTGAACGATGCCAATGTCGGCAAGCCGGTGCGCAAGGTCGGCTTCATCGACCTGATGAAGATCCAGGACCCGAACAAGCTGGCCCGCAAGCCGCTCAATGACGGCGTGCTGACCTTCCCGTTCTTCACCATCGAGAACGTCGACCAGGTCGATGCGACCCACATCATCGTCGGCAACGACAACAACCTGCCGTTCTCGTCGAGCCGCGAGCCGAACAAGGCCGATGACAACGAGTTCGTGCTGCTCGACGTCGCCGACTTCCTGAAGGCGAAATAAGACACATCCCTGGCTTCGGCCTGAACGCGAAGGCCCTCCCGCAAGGGAGGGCCTTCTTTCGGTTTGGCTCTGCTTTCTTCCCTTTCTCCCTGTGGGAGAAGGCGGCGCGGCCGAAGGCCGTACCGGAGTGATTTGACTTTAGGCCGCTCTCACCTTGGTGAGGAACTCATCCACTGCCGTGCGCAGCAGGCCGGACTGGCTCTCGAGTTCCTGCGCATTCAACAGCACATGCGATGCCGCCGAACCGGTTGCTTCGGCCGCGCTGCTCACGCCGCCGATATGATTGCTGATCTCATTCGCGCCGGCCGACACCGACTGAATGTTGCGCGCGATCTCCTGCGTCGCTGCACCCTGCTGTTCGACCGCCACCGAGATCGTATTGGTGATCTGGCTCATCTGCGCGATGGTCCCGGTGATCGCGCCGATCGACGCGACTGCCTCGCTGGTCGATGCCTGCATGGCCGCAACCTGCGCCGAGATTTCCTCGGTGGCCTTGGCGGTCTGGCTGGCCAGCGCCTTCACTTCGGAGGCCACCACCGCGAAGCCACGACCGGACTCGCCGGCGCGTGCAGCCTCGATGGTCGCGTTGAGCGCCAGCAAATTGGTCTGCGAGGCAATGCTGTGGATCAGTTGCACGACTTCGCCGATCTTTTCCGCACCGCTCGACAGGATCTGAACGGTGGCATTGGTGCGCTCGGCATCGCCCACCGCCTTGCTGGCGATCTCGCTGGAGGCAGACACCTGACGCAGCACTTCACTCACTGACGCCGACAATTCCTCCGCAGCCGCCGCAACCGTGCTGACATTATCGGACGAGCGCGTCGAAGCCGCGCTGACCGTCGCGGCGCGCGAGCTAGCGTCGCTCGCCGTCGCGGTCATCGACTGCGCGGTGCTCTGCATGCCGACAGCCGCGGTGGAGACCGAGCGGACGATGCCGGTCACGCTGCGTTCGAAGTCGGCCGCCATGGCTTCCATCGCCGCGCGGCGTTCGGCAGCAATACGACCCTGCGCGTCTGCCTCGACCTGTTCGAGCGAACGGATACGGAGTGCATTGTCCTTGAACACCTGAACAGTCTTGGCCATCGCGCCGACCTCGTCGCCGCGGCCGACGCCGGGAATCTCATCATCGAGCGCGCCATTGGCAAGCGACTCCATACGCGATCCCAGCATGCCCAGCGGCTTGGTGATGCTGCGGCCGATCAGCCATGCGATCGCGCCCGCCACTGCGGCAATGGCCAGCATGGCCAAACCGAGCGCCCAGATGATGGGCTTCAGATGGGCGTCGAGGTCGTCGAGATAGGCGCCGGTGGCAATGAACATGTTCCAGCCGGGGAGCGCCGCCGCATAGCCCATCTTGCGCGACGGCACCTGCTCATTCGGCTTCTGGAATTCATAGGTCAGGATCTTCGTGCCGTTGGCTGCGACGCCGTCGCGGAATTCACGCGTAATCGCCACGCCGCTGACCTTGACGTCGAGACGGTTGGATCCCGCCTTGAAGCCCGGCAGATGAACTACCTCACCGTCCATCGTGTAGATGAACAGATAGTTGCCGTTGTCATAAGTCATCGGCTCGATACGGCGCACCAGCTCGGCGGTCGCGGCTTCCTTGGTGAGCTTGCCTGCTGCGACGTCCTTCTGGATGCTGGCCGCTACGTTGGTTCCGATTTCGACGATCGACTTCAGCTGCTCGGTCCGCGCCGAGAGCATCTCACTCTTGACCATATAGGCGGCCAGGATGCCGGCGGCGCAAAGGCCGATCATCGTGACCGCCACCAGGATGACGAGCTTGTACGTAATACGGATATTGGCGAGCTTCACGGCTAGATTTCCCCCGAACGTGCGATTTTCGATCGATTCCTCGCAGTAAACGTATCGGGGTAGTCTTCCCAAATCCTTACACCTGCGGGCGGGGCAAACGCGCAGCACCGACCTGATGCCAGAATTTTCCGCATAACGAAAAATCCCCGCCTTTCGGGCGGGGATTTTGGCAATGTCGGTTCAGCTGAGGAACACTCAGAACGTCAGCGCCTTGGCCTGCTTCACCTGCGGCAGCGCCTGCACCTTGCTCAGCACGTCAGCCGGCACGGGGCCGTCGATCTCCACCAAGGCGATGGCGTCACCACCCTGTTCGTTGCGGCCGAGATGGAAGGTCGCGATATTGACCTTGGCGTCGCCGAGCAGCGAGGCGAACTTGCCAATGAAGCCCGGCTTGTCCTCGTTGGTGATATAGATCATCGACTTGCCGAATTCGGCATCGACACGGATACCCTTGATATCGACCAGCCGCGGCTTGCCGTCATGATAGACGGTGCCGGACACCGAGCGTTCCTGTCGCTCGGTGATAACGGTGACGGTGATCAGGCTTTCGTAATCGCTCTGCGCCGCGCGCACCACTTCATCGACCACCATGCCGCGCTCCTTGGCAACGACCGGCGCCGAGACGACGTTGACGTCGCCGAGCATCGGCCGCAGCAACCCGCTCAATGCTGCAGACGTCAGGGCCTTGATCTTCATTTCGGCAACCGCGCCTTCATAGGTGATCTGCACCTTGGCAATGCCGGTCTCGGTGAGCTGGCCGGCGAAGGAGCCGAGCTTCTCGGCGAGTTCGATGAACGGCTTCAGCTTCGGCGCTTCTTCAGCGGTGATCGACGGGAAATTCACCGCATTGGAGATCGCGCCGCTCAGAAGATAGTCCGACATCTGTTCGGCAACCTGCAGCGCAACGTTCTCCTGCGCTTCCGTGGTCGCCGCGCCGAGATGCGGCGTGCAGATCACGTTGGGATGGCCGAACAGCACGTTCGTGGTCGCCGGCTCCTCGACGAACACGTCGAAGGCGGCACCGGCGACATGCTTGGAATTCAGCGCATCGACCAGCGCCTGCTCGTCCACCAGGCCGCCGCGCGCGCAATTGATGATGCGAACGCCCTTCTTCATTTTGGCGATCGCCGCAGCATCGATGATGTTCTTGGTCTTCTCGGTGAGCGGCGTATGCAGCGTGATGAAATCGGCACGCTTGAGCAGGTCGTCGAGTTCGACCTTCTCGACGCCGATATCCTTGGCGCGCTCGGGCGACAGGAACGGATCGAAGGCGATGACCTTCATGCGCAGGCCGAGCGCGCGGTCGGCCGCGATAGCGCCGATATTGCCGCAGCCGATCACGCCCAGCGTCTTGCCGGTGATCTCGACGCCCATGAAGCGGTTCTTCTCCCACTTGCCGGCTTGCGTCGACGCATCGGCCTGCGGAATTTCGCGCGCCAGCGACAGCATCAGCGTGATCGCATGTTCGGCTGTGGTGATCGAATTACCGAACGGCGTGTTCATCACGATGATGCCCTTGGCGGTGGCCGCGGGAATTTCGACATTGTCGACGCCGATGCCGGCGCGGCCGATCACCTTCAGGCGCGTCGCCTTTTCGAGGATCTTAGCAGTGGCCTTGGTGGCCGAGCGGATTGCGAGGCCGTCATAGTTGCCGATGATCTCGGCGAGCTTGTCCTTGTCCTTGCCGAGGTTCGGCTGGAAGTCGACGTCGATGCCGCGATCCTTGAAAATCTGCACGGCAGCGGGAGAGAGAGCGTCGGAAATGAGAACTTTGGGGGCGGTCATGATGAGGCTCCTTCACCCTCCCCTTGAGGGGGAGGGTCGGCGCGAAGCGCCGGGGTGGGGTGAAGCAACGGGCTGATCATTGAATGAGAGGACGGGGAGAGGATGTCACCCCACCCCGCCGAATCCTGACGACGCTGCGCGTCGCCAGTCCTCGTCGACCCTCCCCCTCCAGGGGAGGGTAAGAAGCCGCCTTACGCCGCCTTGGCGAGCGAGGCCTTGGTCTCGGCAAAGGCCCAGTCGATCCACTGTGTGAGGATCTCGACGTCCTTGGCTTCGACCGTGGCACCACACCAGATGCGCAGACCGGCCGGCGCATCGCGATAATGCGCGAAATCGAAGCCGGCATTTTCCTTCTCGACAACGGCGACCAGCTTCTTGGCGAAGTCGGCCTGCGCGTCAGCGGAAAGCGCGGTGATCGCAGGATCGATCACCTTCATGCACACCGACGTGTTGGAGCGGATCGCAGGATCGGCTGCGAGGAAGTCAATCCACGGCGTCTTCGCCTTCCAGTCGGCGAGCGCCTTGGTGTTGGCATCCGCACGCGCGATCAGCGCCTTGAGGCCACCGACCGACTTGGCCCAACCGAGCGCATCGAGATAATCCTCGACGCAGAGCATCGACGGCGTGTTGATGGTCTCGCCGACGAAAATGCCTTCGTTGAGCTTGCCGCCCTTGGTCATGCGGAAGATCTTCGGCAGCGGCCACGGCGGCGTATAGCTCTCCAGACGCGCCACGGCGCGCGGCGACAGCACCAGCATGCCATGCGCGGCTTCACCGCCCAACGCCTTCTGCCAGGAGAAGGTGACGACATCGAGCTTGGCCCAGTCGAGCGGCTGCGCGAAGGCGGCAGACGTCGCGTCGCAGATGGTCAGGCCTTCGCGATCGGCCTTGATCCAGTCGGCATTCGGCACGCGCACGCCGGAGGTGGTGCCGTTCCAGGTGAAGACGATGTCCGAATTCGGATCGGCCTTAGACAGGTCGGGAAGCTCGCCATAGCCGGCATGCAGCTTGGTGACGTCCTTGAGCTTCAGCTCCTTGACGATGTCCGAGACCCAGCCCTCGCCGAAGGACTCCCATGCGATTGTCGTGACGGGACGCGGCCCGAGCAGCGACCACAGCGCCATTTCGACGGCGCCCGTATCCGAGGCCGGCACGATACCGATGCGGTAATCGGCGGGCACTTCAAGCACTTCACGCGTCAAATCGATCGCGAGTTTGAGCTTGTTCTTGCCGATCTTGGCACGGTGCGAACGACCGAGCGCGGCATCATTGAGTTTTTCGGGGGCCCAGCCGGGGCGCTTGGCGCAGGGGCCGGAGGAAAAATGCGGCACGTTGGGCCGCGAAGAAGGCTTCACTGCAGTCATAATCTATCCTTCCAGATAGCTAGCCTCCCGTTGGGGGGAGGTGTCCCACTGGCGTGGATATGGGAAGCGCCCCGAAGCGTCAAGCGACTTCGGAACTATCACGCGTCATTGATGGCCGGATAACATTGCCTGACGCAGGATCATTGTCCGCTGAAACGCAGCGTCATGCCCACATGGCTATCGGCGAAACCGAGCCGTTTGTAGAAGCGCTGGGCATCGACCCGGGTCTGATGTGTCAGCAGTTCGACAAGCTTGCATCCCCTCGCCTTTGCCTCGCCGATGGCCCATCGCACCAGTTCTTCGCCGATGCCCTGGCTGCGCAGCGTTGTCGCGACGCGAACATCCTCGATGAGCGCACGCGAAGCGCCCTGCGAGCTCAGCCCCGGCAGGATGCAGAGCTGCAGACATCCGACGACGCTGCCGTCGTGGCCTTCTGCAACCATCAACTGGATGTTGGGATCATCCGCGAGTCTGTTAAAGGCCTCGTAATAGGATTGCGGCAGCGGATCCTCGATGCGCTCGCGGCCACGGCCGAGCGCATCATCGGCCAGCATCGCAACGACCGCTGCAACGTCTTCGCGGCGCGCCGGCCGCAGTACGATCTTCGTGCTCATACGAGGCCCAGTGCCTTCTCGCTGTCGGCGATCCAGCGCCGGATGGATGCATAACCGTCGAGATGGAAACCACCCTCATGAGCCACGCGCGAATAGGCCAGCAATGACACATCGGCCAACGAGACGTGATCGCCGACGAGGAAACGCGACGTCGTCAGATGATGCTCCATGCGCGCCAGCGCGAAATAGCCGCGCTTGAGCTTCTCGGGATCGAGATCCGAAATGGCCTTGCGGAGATAGACGATCTGATAGCGGCATACCGCGATATAGGGCTCGTGGCTGTATTGCTCCCAGAACAGCCATTCATCCATCCTGGCGGCATTATAGGCATCAGCCGGAATCAGATCGCTGCCACGCGCGAGATAGCGGATGATGGCGTTCGATTGCGCCAGCGGGCGGCCGTCCTCGAGCACGATGGTCGGTACCTGGCCGGCGCCGTTGAGCGCCAGAAACTCCGGCGTCCGGCTCTCGCCCTTGCTGGTATCGACATCGATCCATGTATAGGGAAGCTTGAGGTGATCGCTCACCCACTTCACCTTCAGGCAATTGCCGGAATTGAGGTCGCCGTAGATCTTCATGACTGCCGCCTCGCGTCATCGGAGACAGTAAGGCACCATTCGTCAAACGGCATGTCAACAGAGACCAAACTCGCGCCGAACCTACGCGACCTGGGCTGGTCAGAATTTGTAGCCGACGCCGGCTCGCACGGTGTTGATGTTGGTATCGACCGATGACGTGAAGCGGACGTACTCCCACTCGGCGCGCGCGAACAATCCGCCGATCAGATTGATGTCAACGCCGAGACCGGCAGTGTAGCCGTAGATGAGATGATTGTATCTGCCTTCGGTCCTACTGTAGTCGAACGGGATGTTCTGGAAGCCCGGCGCTGCGGCTACATTGACGGCAATGCCGTGAATGTGTGCCGACCGAACGATATCGGCCTGTCCGAGCGCGAGACCTCCGAACATGTAAGGCAAGAATGCTCCCACGGCATAGCCGGCACGGGCGCGCAGCGTGCCCATATCCGTAATCGACATCTTCGCAGCGGCATCATAAGTGACACCGTTGGTATAGCCGAGGGCATCGATGAAAGAGCGTCCCATCGAGCCGGTTGTGTCTCCGCCAAACTTGCCGTGCAGATAACTCATTTCGACGCCAATCACGACGTCGTCCCACTGGCTGTTGTAGCCGATGAAGCCGCCCCACCCCTCGCCTCGCCGCGACGTCTTGCCGAGCAAGGGCCATTGCGAGACCTGTCCGGCTGATTCCATTGCGAGACCATCCAGCAGACTACCTGCGAGGGTGCGCGTCGCCCCGGTGAAATTCATGTCGGACTGTCCGACGCCAGCCTGGGCGCCGATGTAGAAGCCTTCCCAGATCGGCCGCGGAGCAATCGGCCCGTCCTGGAGGGAGCCGCGCAAGAATGGAAGATCCGGCATGTCGGCGGCTTGAGCGGTTTGCACTGCGCCCAGCAGCGCTGCAGCGATCAGAAGTCTACGCATCACGACAATTCCCCAACTCACCGAACTGTCCCGATCATCCGCTGTTAACCTTAATCATTGGTTGCAATCATACCGTCTGCGCAAAACAAAACGGCGCGGGAAACTCCCGCGCCGTTAAGATGTCTTAAGATAGTTGAGGCGATCAGCGCTCGCTTAGCCCTTGCGGATCAACGGCGGCGGCGGCGGCGCGTAGGCCGGCGGCGAGTCGAGATTCCAGCGCACGCCGAGCTTCAGGTCATGCGAGGTGATGTCCTTGAACTGCATCGCCACGCCGCGGGTGAAACCGTCATAGGTCGAGACCGGCCCGGTCTGGCCATCGCCGAGGTTCATGTAGCTGTAGCCGAATTCGACGGTCATTGCCGGATTGACCTTGTAAGCCAGGCCCGTGTGCAAGGCCCATGCGAAGTTCCACTTCGACGCTGCCGGTGCGCCGGCATAGCTCGGGAACGGGCCACCGATGAACGGGTTGCCGCTGTTATCGTAGCCGACATTGGTGGCGCCGTTATCCGTATAGTTCGCGATATTGACGCGTGCCATGCCAACGCCGGCACCGACGAACGGCGTCACGCACCACCAGGTGCCGAGATCGACGTAGCCGTTGGCCATAACGACCCATTCGGACTTCGTGGCGCCGTAGTTATTGACGCCGGTACCGACGATTCCGCTCGCAGGGAACGTCACGCGATCGGTGCCCTTGAAATTCGAATTACCGCGATACTGGCCCGTGATGTCGCCGCGCAGCCAGTTATTGAACTGGTAACCGACGCCGAGCTGATAGATGCCGGCAGTATCAAAAGAGGTCGTCTGATTCAGCGACAGGAGATTGGCGTTACGACCGTCGCCCATCTCGATGTTCTTGACGCGCTGGTTGCTGAAACCGATATCGCCGCGCAGGTACCAGCCGCCGAAATCCTCGACCGGCGGCGGCGCATACATCTGAGGCGGTGGAGCAATGGGCATGTCGGCGGCGAAAACGGCGGTCGACATCAGGAAGGCCGCGCCCGCGGCCAGAATGAATTTAACGCTACGCATTGGCTTCGTCCTTTTGGGCCAAAGAGGCAACTGATGGAGGCCTCACACTCGGAAACTCACAGTCGGACGATGACACCAACTCCTTAAGCCGTACTTAACCCTAACTTTTAAGGTTGATATTTGGTGACGAAGATGCAGGCAAGTTCCGCACCGCCTCTGCGCCGCCACAGTCCCTAACAATGTCTTGCTATCAAGACGCGCTGCTACGCATCGCGATATCGCCAGGTGTTAACGAGGAATTACCTGCCTAGAGCGAACTATCAAAACGTAGAAGAGCCGCCTCGCCCGATCAATATTTGGGACAAGACGGCTCTTCATGTCAGTTCGGCAATCATCCGCGCTGGCGCCCTGACCAGAGCGAGCGAACAGGAATCTTACGCCGCGGCTGCGTGGCCCAGCGCGTCGACGATGGCATCCACCACTTCCTCGACCATCACGCGATCATCGCCCTCTCCCATCACGCGGATGACCGGCTCCGTGCCCGAGGGGCGGATCAGGAGACGACCATGGCCGTTGAGCCGCTGTTCACCCGCGGCGATGGTGGACTTCACTTCCGCATCATCGAGCGGCTTGCCACTACGATAACGCACATTCTTCAGGATCTGCGGCAGCGGATCGAACAGATGGCAGACTTCCGACACCGGCCGACCAAGCTTGGTCACCACGGCGAGCACCTGCAGCGCGGCTACGAAACCGTCGCCTGTCGTCGCATGGTCCGACATGATGATATGGCCGGAGGGTTCGCCGCCGACATTGTAACCTTGCTGCAGCATCTGCTCGAGCACATAGCGATCGCCCACCGCGGTGCGGATGAGGTCGATGCCCTGCCCATTCAGGAAGCGTTCCAGACCGAGATTTGACATCACGGTGGAGACGATGCCCGGCTTGGCGAGCCGCCCGTCTTCCTTCCAGCTCTGCGCGATAACGGCAAGCAACTGGTCGCCGTCGACCAGATGGCCACGCTCGTCGACCATGATCAGCCGATCGGCATCACCATCCAGCGCAATGCCGATATCGGCGCGCATCTCGCGCACCTTCCGGCTCAGCGCTTCCGGCGCGGTCGATCCGCATTCCTTGTTGATATTGAAACCATCCGGCTCGACGCCGATGGAGATGACGTCCGCGCCCAGCTCCCAGAGCGCCTCCGGCGCCACCTTGTAGGCGGCGCCATGTGCGCAATCGATGACGACGCGCAAGCCATCGAGGCTGAGATTTCGCGGCAATGTGCGTTTGGCGAATTCGATGTAACGATCATGCACCCCGTCGATGCGGCGCGCGCGACCGAGGCTGGCGCTCTGCGACAGTTTCTTGTCGAGATTGTCGTCGAGCAATTCCTCGATCTGCTTCTCGACATCGTCCGACAGCTTGTAGCCGAGCGGTCCGAACAGCTTGATGCCATTGTCCTCGAACAGATTGTGCGATGCGGAAATCATCACGCCGAGATCGGCGCGCATCGACTTGGTCAGCATCGCCACGGCGGGCGTCGGCATCGGCCCGACCAGCAGCACGTCCATGCCGACCGACGTGAAGCCTGCCACCAGGGCATTTTCGATCATGTAGCCGGACAACCGGGTGTCCTTGCCGATCACGACTCGATGGCGGTGTTCGCCGCGTTGAAATACAAGACCTGCTGCCTGTCCGACCTTCAGTGCCAGTTCCGGCGTGATCAGACCATTGGCGCGGCCGCGAATGCCGTCTGTCCCGAAATATTTACGGCTCATGGTAACCCCCAATGCCTCGCGCTTTACGCGAGAACTCAAACCCGTCTCCGGCGACCACCCATTGGCAGCGCCATATATGTGACGGACTTATAAGGCTCCGGCCCCTAAAATCGCTTCAAAAAATATGATGAATCATTACCGAGGCCCGCAGCCCGCGATCAGCCACAAGTCATTGATATCACTTATATACCACCCTTTGATGCACACCTTCGATAGCATCGACTGACGGAACCCAGCCAGCTCAGCCCTTTCGCTTGATATGCGCGTCCGCCTTTGAATGGGCAGGTTGGGTCACACTGACCGGATCGGAGCCCGGAAAAGTCTCTTCCAATCCTTCATCCAGCGCAACTTCCAGCTGTCGCTTTTCTTCGTCCGAGGCTGCCCTGCCGTGAGCTTTGCCGACCTTGGGGGCCGCTGGATCTGTCTTGGAGCCCGACATTCTGCCCTCCTTCAATTTCGACGACATCCCGATGACAAGGATGATATGGCGGACCGCCTAACCATGCTAGATGACACCGAAACAAGCAAATACAAGCAAAGAGAAGAACGGCTGGGACATCTCATGAAGCATATCACCTGCATCGAAGATCTTCGCCTCGAGCATAAGCGCAACGTGCCAAAGGCGTTCTTCGATTATGTCGACCATGGCTCCTATAGCGAAGACACGTTCCGTGCCAATTGCGAGGACCTGCAGAAACTGAAATTCCGCCAGCGTATTCTGGTCGACATCGCCAATCGCGACACCTCAACAACGATCCTCGGCGAAAAGGCCACCATGCCGCTGATCTGCGCGCCGGTTGGCTCCACCGGCATGCAATATGGCGACGGCGAAATTCACGCCTGCCGCGCAGCGCAGGCGGCAGGCATCCCCTACACGCTCTCGACAATGTCGATCAATTCGATCGAAGACCTCGCCGAGAATGTCGAGAAGCCGTTCTGGTTTCAGCTCTATGTCATGAAGGATCGCGGCTTCATCAAGGAGCTGATCGAACGCGCTATCAAGGCGAAGTGCAGCGCGCTGGTGCTGACCGTCGATCTGCAGGTGATCGGCCAGCGTCATGCCGACATCAAGAACGGTCTGTCCGTGCCGCCGCAGCTCTTCAACCTGAAGAACATCATCGACTTCGCCAGCAAGCCTGGCTGGCTGATGCGCACGCTGAAGGCCAAACGGCGCAACTTCGGCAACATCGCCGGCTTCGTGAAGAATACCGACGATCTCGGCTCCGTCGCGCAGTGGACGGCATCGCAATTCGATGCGTCGCTGAACTGGAAGGACCTCGACTGGATTCGCAGCATCTGGCCCGGAAAGATCGTGATCAAGGGCATTCACGATGTGGAGGATGCCCGCGAAGCCGTGAAGGTCGGCGCGCAAGCCATGGTCGTCTCGAATCATGGCGGACGTCAGCTCGACGGTGCGCCGTCGTCGATCTCGGTACTGCCGGGGATCGCAGATGCGGTCGGCTCGGATATCGAAGTGATGTTCGACAGCGGCATTCGCTCCGGTCAGGACGTGATGCGTGCGCTCGCGCTCGGGGCGAAGTCCTGCATGATCGGCCGCGCCTATATCTACGGTCTCGGCGCCTATGGCGGCCCCGGCGTGACCAAGGCGCTGGACATCCTGCGTAACGAACTCAGCGTGACCATGGGCCTGTGCGGCGTGAATTCCATCGCCGAGATCGACAGGCACGTGCTGGTGCAGTGAAGCGCGCCTCTTCCTCTCCCCCCGCGTGAAGCGAAGCTTCGCGCGGGGGGAGAGGTCCCGCCTTACATCGGCGGCGTCAGGCCATCCAGCCCGACATTGACCCGCGCCGTCTCGAAGGAGCCATCATCCTTCTTGGTAGCGCCCATGATGATGATCTTGGCGCCGGGCTTGAGTTCATCCTTGTTACCCGGCACGAAAGTGACGATCGGCGTATCGGGCGTCACGGTCACTTTCTTCTCGCCGTCCTTGTATTTCACCGTCACCGTCTGGCCGTCGGTGGCCTGGACTTTCTGATCGACAGTGGCATTGGTCATGCTGCTATTGGGCCGCAGATCCCAGGGGCGCGAGCCCTCGCCGGTGCCGCGCATCGCTTCCGGAAAGATATGGATCGCGATGGCCTTCTGCGTGCCATCGGCCTGCGGCATGCCGGTCACGCCGATATAGGAGCCGGGCTTCACCTCGGCCATTGTCGTTCTGGCAATGCCGGTCACGGTGACATTGTCCGTCATCTTCACTTTCCGCTCATCGCCTTCGCGCGTCTTGATCGTCAGCACCGTGCCATCGACGGCTTCGATGGCCCCGCGAATGCGGAGGGGCTGCGGCTGTTGCGCCGACGCTGCGGATATCAGCAATGAACCAGCGAGAAGCGAGCCCGCGAACAAGCGAGCCGAAGTCGATACGATCGAAACCATAGGGGAATTTCCTTTGAAGACAGCGCCCAGCACTGCAGATGGAAACCCTGTGGTTAAACCGCTATTCCCCGCTCACGCCACTGTGAGATCGGCCTCGACGAGGCGCCGCAGTTCCGGTGTCACTTCGGGGCGCTGCCCGAACCACAGCTCGAAGCCACGCACAGCCTGATACAGCAACATGCCGAGTCCATCCGCCGTGCGGAGGCCTCGCGCGCGGGCGGCGGCGAGCAGCGGCGTGTCGAGCGGCACGTAAACGAGATCGGCGACGACCGCCTGATCGGGCAGCAGATCGAGATCGATGATCAATGGCGGCTGGCCACCCATGCCGAGCGACGTGGTGTTCACCAGCAGGGATGCGCGCGGCAATATGCCGGCGACGTTCTCCCACGCCAGAGGCGCGACCCGCGAACCAAATTGCGCAGCCATCGCCTCGGCGCGATCGAGACTGCGATTGGCGACATGGACATGTTTGATGCCGCGCTCCAGCAATCCGAACACCACCGCGCGTGACGAGCCGCCGGCGCCGAGCACCAGTGCATCGTCGGTATGGTCCCAATCGTGAGCCGCATGATCGAGATTGTCGATGAAGCCTTCGATATCCGTATTGGTCGCGCGCAGCGTGCCGTGGTCGTACCACAGCGTGTTGGCGGCCCCGACCGCGCGCGCGCGGCGATCCGGTGAGGTCAGCTTCAGCACGCGCTCCTTGTGCGGGATCGTGACATTGGCGCCGATATAACCATGCTTGGACAGGTTCATCACGAATTCGGCCACGCCTTCCGGTGGAATCGACTCGATGCTGTAACCGCCCGGAATATTCATGCTGCGCAGCCAGTGATGATGGATCAGCGGCGAGCGCGAATGCGCGGCAGGCCAGCCGATCAAACAGGCGGCGCGGGGCTTGGTCTCGTTCGACATCATTCATCCTTCGCTTCAAGCGGAAGCGTGCCTAGCATAAAAATCAAGCAGGGGCTCTTAATCATCGGACAGTTTTGTGGCGCACGGCAAGTCCGACAACCATGCAGACGATCAATACTGCAGCTGCGAGCAATGACCGATACCGTCAGATCGATGCCTTGTGGATCGCTGCAGCGCGCCGGATCCTGATCTCGCTGACGGCCGCAGCAACATCGGCACGGTATTTGACCAGCGGTGGTCGCGCGCCGTGGGTCAGCAGCGCCCGGCGCACGCCCTGCGAGGTTCCGGTGAGAATGACGCGGACGCCTTGGCGCCTGGCCTTCTCGGCAATGCCCTTGATCGCATTCGCAGCGGTGGAATCCAGGAAGGGCACCGCGGCAAAATCGATCACGAAAGCCTTGTGGCGACTGGAGAAGCCGTCGAGCACCGACCCGACGGTCGAGGCAGCGCCAAAGAAGAACGCACCGGTGATGCGATAGACCAGCACATCCGGATCGCTCGCGAGGTTCGCATCATATGGCGCGCGGTCGCCATTGGCATCATCTGCGCGATCGGCAGCGACCAGCGGCCCTTCAGCCTCTATCCCCGTGACCTCCGCCATGCGGTGGATGAACAGCACGGCGCCGAGCGCGAAGCCAACCAGGATGCCTTCGGTGAGATCGCGAAAAATGGTCAGCAGGAACGTCGCCAGCAGGACCAGCGCATCACCCCATGACGAACGCAGCAGCGTGATGAACTCATGCTTCTCCGCCATATTCCACGCCACCACCGCCAGCACGGCAGCCAGCGACGCGAGCGGAATGTAGCTCGCCAGTGGCGCTGCAATCAGGATGAAGGCCAGCAGGAACATAGAATGCAGCATGCCCGAGACCGGCCCGTGTGCGCCCGCCCGGACATTGGTCGCGGTCCGCGCAATGGTGCCGGTCACGCAGATTCCGCCAAACAAGGCTGAGCCGATATTGGCAACGCCTTGCGCCACCAACTCGCAGTTCGACCGGTGCCGCCGCCCGGTCATGCCATCGGCAACAACCGCCGACAAAAGCGATTCAATGGCGCCGAGTAGTGCGAAAGCGATGGCATCGGGCAGGATGGCTTGCAATTTGGCGACGGACATCGCGGGCAGCGTCGGCAACGGAAACGATTGCGGAATGCCGCCGAAGCGGGTGCCGATGGTTTCCACGGGGAGCGCCAACAAAGCTGTCACGACGGCGCTCGCGACCACTGCAATCAGAATGCCGGGCCATGATGGCCGCAGCGCCCGGAGCCCGACAATGATTACAAGCGAGACGATGGTAACGGCAACGGCCGCGGCGTTCACCGTCGGCAACGCTGAACCCAGTGCCTCCAGCTTGGGAATGAGATCTCCCGGCTCCTTGCCGGCCAGCGTCAGACCCAACAGATCCCTGATCTGGCTGGCGAAGATGATGACGGCGATGCCGGCCGTGAAGCCGACCGTGACCGGATAGGGAATGAACTTGATATAGGTGCCAAGCCGGAGATAGCCGGCCGCCATCAGAAAAACGCCCGACATCATGGTGGCGAGGATCAGTCCGTCCACGCCATGGCGGCTCACGGTGGCAGCCACCAGCACGATGAAGGCGCCGGCCGGGCCACCGATCTGGAAACGGCTGCCACCGAGCGCAGAGACAAGGAAGCCGCCGATCACAGCGGTGATGAGGCCACGATCCGGCGACGTCCCCGAGGCAATGGCAATCGCCATAGACAACGGAAGCGCGACGATCGCCACCGTCAAACCGGACAAGATGTCAGCGCGCAGATCGGCGATGCCGTAGCCTTCGCGCAGCACGGTGATCAGTTTCGGCGTGAACAGTTCGACGAAGGTCGGCTGATGTGCCGCCCGCGCGCGATTTCTGGACATGTCCATTCCCGACTCGCCCCTGTCACCCGCCGCTGATCTCGATCGAGGCCGCGGCCCGCTCTCAACCCGTCAGCTTGGCTCTTCCGGTTTCGGAGGCGGACCGGGTTGTTTCAGCCTCACGCCTCTCCCGCCGGAATCGCTGCGAACATTTTCGCCGATCAGATCGACGCCCGAGCGATTCAGGGCATCGACAACCTTGATCAGTGAATCCACCACGCCTCTGACGTTGCCATCACTCGCTTCCATGCGCTGAATCGTCGGTAGCGAGACGCCGGCCAGTTCCGCCAACCGCTTTTGATCGATCCCCAACAGCGCCCGCGCCGCGCGCATCTGAAACGATGTGATCAAGTTAATCTTCCTGTTTAGAGAGTCTTATATCAAATATAAAATGGCTTCAATGATGCATAAAACATCATTACAGCCGTCTGGAATCGATGCCTACAGCAAACCGTCCAGGGCCCGGCGAACGCAAGGTTACTCCGCGAAGTCAGCATTATCCGGGATCGTCCCCCGCCGGCCGTCACATCTGTTTCAAGAGCGATACCAGATGGGCAAGGGCGTTCGGGATGGGCAGATACGTGCTGGCGACCGGGAAGCGCGGAGCCTCACGGGCTGATCCCGCCGAGATTCGCCACAAAATCATCCACGGCGGCGCGGCCTTCGAATCTGATTTTGACGTTCGGGAACTGCGCGAACAGCGCCTGATGGCCAGCATACGACGTGGACGTCGTTCGCTGCCAATAACCATCCGCCCATCCGAGAAAATCTGCATGCTGCTCGGCTGTTGCGCCGCGCCAGGGACCACGTAGCGCCAGGCTGTCGCGGCAGACCTGTGGGCTCATGTCGAGCCAGATCAGCGCGGTCGCGCGCGGAAACGCCGCTTCGGCCAGCCAGCCATAGACGCCTTCGATGATCCAGTTCGGCCTGGCAGCAAGGGCGGCAACCCGCTCCTTTGCGTCCTCCTCGTCGCGCTTCACACCGACCCTGTCCAGCCAATGGATATGATCGAGATCGGTGCGTTCGCCGCCGACGCAGCTCTCAAGTTGCCGCGCCAGCGTGCTCTTGCCCGAGCCGCTATTGCCAATAATCACAACCCGCGGCCCAAGCCTCATGGGCCACTGTACTAAGCCGCCACCCGATGCGCTGCAACGATCTGTTCGGCGGCGCGGCCACTGACTTCCGCCATGTGATCGAAGCTGCGCGTAAAGCTGCCGGCACCGGCGGTGGCCGAGCGCAGCTCCACGATCAGGTCGCCGATCTCCGCTTCCGGCAGGAGTGCGCGCACCGTGTCCCAGCCCGGCCAGTTGTCCCGGGTGTCGAAACCGAGGATCTGGCCGCGCCGTCCTGACAGGATGGCATTGACCTTGGCCGTGGCCTCGGTGGGACAGACGATTTCCACCGTGTGGATCGGCTCGAGCAGCACCGGCTGGCATTGCGGCAGCGCTTCGGTGAAACCGATGCGGGCCGCTGTCCGGAACGCCTGATCGGATGAATCGACGCTGTGATAGGAGCCGTCGGTGAGCGTCACCGTCACGTCGATAACGGGGAAACCGAGCGGACCACGCTGCAGCCCGTCGACAATACCTTCCTGCACCGCGGGAATGTAGTTGCGCGGCACTGCGCCGCCGACCACCTTTTCCTGGAATGCGAAGCCTTCACCGCGCGGCAACGGACCTATCTCCAGCACAACGTCGCCAAACTGGCCGTGACCGCCGGACTGCTTCTTGTGCCGGCCGCGCTGGGTGATCGGTTTGCGGATGGTCTCCTGATAGCCGATCACCGGCGCATGCGATTTGACGTTGATGCCGAAGCGTTCGTGCAGGCGCTCCATCGCCACGCGCAGATGCATCTCGCCCTGCCCCCACAACACCACGTCATGGGTCCGCGCATTATTGACCACAGTGAGCGACGGATCTTCCTCGGTCAGCCTCAGCAGCGCCTGGCCAAGCTTGACGTCATCCTTGCGATCGGCGGACGCCAGCGCCATGGCCAGCACCGGCGACGCAGCGATGACATTCACCAAAGACGCAGGCGCAGTCTTGCCGGTCGAGATCGTGTCGCCGGTCCTGACATGATCGAGCTTGCCGAGCGCGACGGTCTCGCCCGCATCGGCCGATGCGCGCTTGCTGTCATGTCCGCCGTTCACCGCAAGAATGCCGGAGAGACGTCCGCTTTCGCCGGACGAAGACAGCAATGTTGCGCCATCATCGAGATGACCACTCAGCACGCGCGCGTAAGACAGCTTGCCGCCATGCTGCAGATGGCTGGTCTTGAACACGTAACCGATCGCATCCTTGCTGTCGGGGACGCCAAGGCGCTTCGCCGTCTCGACCACGCCGGGTGCCTCGTGGCGCAGCGCCTTCATCAGCCGCAACACGCCGTTCTCGCGCATCGCCGAGCCGAGCATCACCGGACAGATCAGGCCCTCGCGCAATTCGCGCGCGAGATCGTCGAACACCGCGTCGGCCGGCGGCGCGATGTCTTCGAGCAGTTGCTCCATCAGCGCGTCGTCGTGATCCGCAAGCTTCTCCAGCATGGAGAAACGCGCCTCCCTCTCGCGGTCCAGATCGCCGCCTTCAAGCTTGATGACTTCGGACGCCTTGTGTTCGCGATAGACGAAAGCGCGCTCCAGTGCGAGATCAACGAAGCCGGCGATCAGATCGCCGTTCCAGATCGGGATCTGCCGTAGCACCAGCGGCACGCGCGAGGCCGGCTGCAATGTGGCCAGAGTCTCGCGCACGCGCCTGTGGGCGCGGTCGATCTTGTTGAGAAACAAGAATCTGGGAATGCCGAGGTCTTCGAGCTCGCGCAGAATCAATTGTAGTTGCGGCAGTTTTCGCGCATCTGCTTCGCAGACCACGATCGCCGCATCGACGGCGGGCAGTGCCGCGCGCATGTCATGCGCGAATTCCACCGAGCCCGGACAGTCGATGAACGTGTAGCTGTCACCCATGAAGGTGGTGGTGGCAACGGTGAGGCCGACGCCCATTTTGTGGGCTCTGGCTTCCGTATTGGCATCGCCGATACTGGTGCCATTATCGACGCTGCCAGCCCGCGGGATCGCCCCGGTGCGGGCCATGATCGCTTCAAGCAGTGTGGTTTTTCCGCTCTGGAAAGGGCCCACCAGTGCAATGCATTTTGCATTGCCTTGTGGACCGCGGGGACTTCTCAGGTCTTGTCCCATTGCCGCCTCCTCATGTGGAGCTCGGCCCATGATTGGGTCGGCGGCTGATGCTCCGCCCGGTCCGGATATTTGGCAAGATGGAAAAGTTGCTGCGCTGCGATGGTTGCAGCAGACGTCATCCAACACATCGTGGCACAAAAAAATCCGGCTTCACGCGAGGCGAAGCCGGATTGAACCCGATGGATGATCCGAGGACGCGGTCAGCGGCCCGGACGCAGTTCCAGACTCTGCAGGCCGGCGGCAATGTTCAGGCCGGTCGAGCCCTGCAAGCTCAATGGCTGCAGCGCGATCGAGTTGGAGGACCCGCCTACCAGCACATTCGCGCCAAGGCCGACACCGAATGACGCACTGCCCTGCGCTCCCGCGTAATTGCCGGAGAGATCGCCCTGACCGGCATAATTCACTGGCGCGAATACGGCCCATGACAATGCGGTTTGCTCGGTAATGCCGAGATCAAGTCCGACCTTGCGAACGGTCGCGACATAAGGCTGGTCCGGACGACCGGCATTGGTGAGTACGCAGCCAAGATTAGTGACCGATCCGACGACGAAGCCCATGCTGGCACCACCACGGCAATTCAAGACGCCGAGCTGAATCGTCTGAGGAGATTGCGCCTGCGCGCTGGCGGCAACGAAGGTCGTGGCGGCAAGACCGAGAAGAAGCGAGAGGCGGCTCATCGTGTGATCTCCGGGCTGAACGGTGTGATGCAGGATCGCCGACGCGGCAGTCTCCATCAATTCCGCGTCAATACAACTATCCATAGCCAATGATACCGTTCAATGACAGTGACACACGCGCGAAGCGCGCAACAAAAAAGGCCCGCTCGCGCGGGCCTTTTCGTTAACCTTGCCGATCACCAGCGATCCGCGCGTCGCGCGGACTGCGCTTGCGATTAGTGATGACGGCGATGACGCTTGTGGCCACGCACCGGGGCAGCCGGCTGCAGGTCGAGCTGCACGATGCCGCTGGCGACGTTCAGGCCGGTCTGGCCCTGCACCGAGATCGGCTGCAGCGAATAGGTGTTGCCCTGACCGCCAACCAGGAAGTTGCCGCCGAAGCCGACGCCAACCGATGCATTGGTGCCGACGCCGCCGTAGCTGCCGGCGAGCGCGCCGCGCGGCACGCGGGTGGTCGGAGCGAAAGCAGCCCACTGCACAGTGGTGTTTTCGGTGAAGCCGAGATCGAGGCCGAAACGGCGGATATTGGCAATGTAACCTTCAGCGCGGCCGCCGGCGCTCTGGAAGACGCACTCGAGGCGCGCATTCGAGCCGAGCACGTAGCCGACATTCTGGCCGCCACGGCATTCCAGCACGCCGACCTGCACGCTGCCGGGCTGCTGTGCGTTTGCGGTCGCAACGGACGCCGCAAAGGCCACGGCCGTCAGGCCGAACATCTTGGAAAGTCGCATAGTCTTACTCCACCTTGGGGTTTTGATAGCGAGGGGACAAGAAGGAAGCGCCGTGTCGAAAACAAGGCGCTTCCCGAAATAAGCCCCGAAATCGTCAAAAGTTTCGGAGCAGGTTTTGTTACCGGAGATTTCCGCAGAAGCGCTGGATGCGCTTGCAGGCATCTTCGAGGTCCGACGTCTTCGTCGCATAGGAGATGCGGAATGCCGGGCCAAGGCCAAAGGCCGACCCCTGCACCACCGCGACGCCTTCGGTTTCCAACAGTTCTGTGACGAAGTCTTCGTCATTGGCGATAACCTTGCCCGAAGGCGCAGTCTTGCCGATGGTGCCGGCGCAGGACGGATAGACGTAGAACGCACCTTCCGGACGCGGGCAATTGATGCCCGAAGCCTGATTCAGCATCGCAACCACGAGGTCGCGGCGTTCCTTGAACACGGCATTGTTCTTCGGGATGAAATCCTGCGGACCGTTCAAGGCTTCCACCGCCGCCCACTGCGCGATCGACGACGGGTTCGAGGTCGACTGCGACTGGATGGTCGCCATTGCCTTAATCAACTCCGCGGGACCACCGGCGTAACCGATGCGCCAGCCGGTCATGCAATAGGCCTTGGAGACGCCGTTCACGGTCAGCGTGCGATTGAACAGAGACGGTTCGATCTGCGCCGGCGTGGTGAACTCGAAGTCGTCATAAACGAGGTGCTCATACATATCGTCGGTCATCACCCAAACGTGAGGATGCTTCACGAGGACATCGGTGAGCGCCTTGAGCTCCGACTTTTTGTAGGCGGCGCCGGTCGGGTTCGACGGCGAGCAGAGGATGATCCACTTGGTCTTCGGCGTGATCGCCGCTTCCAGCGCGGACGGCTGCAGCTTGAAGCCGAATTCGGCGGTGCAGACCACGGATACGGGCGTGCCGCCAGCCAGGGCCACCATTTCCGGATAGCTCACCCAGTACGGCGCCGGGATGATGACTTCGTCACCCGGGTTCAGCGTCGCCATCAGCGCGTTGTAGAGCACCTGCTTGCCGCCGGTGCCGACGATGATCTGGTTCGGCTTGTAGGTGAGGCCGTTCTCGCGCTGAAACTTGCCGATAATGGCTTCCTTCAACTCGGGAATACCGTCCACCGCGGTGTACTTGGTCTTGCCGGCCTCGATGGCGTGAATCGCTGCCAGCTTGATGTTCGCGGGGGTGTCGAAATCGGGCTCGCCCGAACCAAGGCCGATGACGTTGCGGCCGGCTGCTTTCAGCGCGCGTGCTTTATCCGTCACCGCGATCGTCGCGGACGGCTTCACACGGTCGAGCGCAGCGGACAAAAACGACATCATCTTCTCCTGGGAAAGGTCGCAGACCCGCGGCCGGCGACGTCAAAATGGCTGATCCTGCTGGGATCGGCGCACCCTAATGCGTGCGACGTTGCATCGCAAGAAGCTTGGGCAAAAACACATCTGGAAGTGATGCAATTCAGCAAGCGTTAAACGGAGGACGGTAGCGTCATTCGCACGCCGCAATCGACGATTTGAGCCAAAATGCACCCTTAGAATGATCCGGATCTGGCAGCACATTGAAAGCGGCGCATGGCTGACCCTCGAACGCGTGCGGGCTTACAGCCTGATCGTGCTCGCTTTGGGCGCTTTGGGTTTCGCTGGATGGATTGCGGTCGCGGACGGCGCGGTCGACCGCAATGGCAGGCCGATCGGGACTGATTTCTCAAGCTTCTATACCGCGGGAGCGCTCGCCCTCGAGGGCAAAGGCCTTGATAGTTATACGGTAGCGGCGCACTACGCTCGCCAGCAGCAACTTTTCGGTAGCGATACCCCATATTACGCCTGGTTCTATCCGCCGATTTTTCTGCTGGTCGCAACTCCGCTGGCAATGCTCCCTTACCCGCTCGCACTTGCTGTCTGGCAGGGCGGCAGCTTCGTATTCTATCTGCTCGTGATCTCGGCGATCCTGAAACGAGCCGCCCTACCTGATGCGGTCCATCGCCTTTGGCTACCGGTAGCGATGGCGTTCCCAGCGGCGTTCATCAATCTCGGTCATGGTCAGAACGGCTTTTTGACCGCGGGCCTGTTCGGCAGCGCCCTGCTCGCACTTCCGCGACGCCCTTATCTTGCAGGCATCCTGTTTGCGCTGATGGCCTACAAGCCGCAATTTGCCATGGTCATTCCGCTGGCGTTATTCGCGGCGGGCCAATGGCGATGCATCGCTGCAGCAACTATCACCGTCATCGCTCTCACGGGTATCACAAGCGCCTTGTTCGGCATCGACTGCTGGATCGCTTTCGCATCCGTTACCGAGACGTCTCGTCAGCTCCTGCTCGAACAGGGACAGGTCGGCTTCGAGAAACTGCAAAGCGCATTCGCGGCAATACGGATGTGGGGAGGAAATATCACATCCGCGTATCTCGTCCAGGGCATCGTCTCGGTGGCCGTGATTGCCAGCGCAGTCTGGGCGTGGCGCGTCGCACGCGACACAAATCTCAAGGCCGCAATCCTGTTGATCGCAACCCTTCTCGCTTCGCCGCACGTGCTCGATTACGATCTGATGCTGCTCGGTCCAGCCATTGCATTCATGGTCGTAACCAGCTTGGGCAGAGGATTTCGCGATTATGAGATCAGCCTGCTCGCACTGACCTGGATCATGCCGCTGCTGACGCGCAGCATCGCAGGCGCCATCGAACTGCCGCTCGGTTTCCTGGTGATGATCGCTTTTTATATCATCGTGCTGCGGCGCGCCCTCGCCGACAACAGCACCTCACCGCGCCTTCACACACGGATCGCGGCAGCGTGATCTTCCATTGCGGAATGCTGCCGGACATACATTTTTCTCAATCCAGATTGCCGCAGCCGTTTTCGACTTTTTCCACTGTTCGGGCCTTGCGACAGGCTCGCATCAGCATCATTGTCTAACCGCGATATGCGTTAGCCGATCGCGCAATTGCCTCGACCTGAAATGAATTGAACACCTGCGAATGTACAAACTCTATTCGATGCAGCGCTCCGGCAATAGCTACAAGGTTCGCCTCGCGCTGGCGCTCTTGGGCGCGCCCTATCGCGCCATCGAAGTGGACATCCTGCGCGGCGAGAGCCGCACGCCGGAGTTTCTGGCCAAGAACCCGAGCGGCCAGGTGCCGTTGCTCGAGATCGCCGAAGGCCGCTATCTCGCCGAGTCCAACGCCATTCTCTGGTATGTCGCGATCGGCACGTCGCTGGCGCCGGAATCGCGGATGGACCGTGCCGAGGCATTGCAGTGGATGTTCTTCGAACAGCATGCGCTGGAGCCGAATCTGGGTGCCGCCTATTTCTGGCTGTGCCTGGTGCGCGGTGGCCGCGACCTGCAGACCCACGCGCTGGAAGACTGGATGGAGCGTGGCTATGCCGCGCTGCAGGTGATGGAAAATCACCTCAAGACCAACGACTTTTTCGCCGCCGGCCAGCTGACCATCGCCGACATCGCGCTGTACGGCTACACCCACGTGGCCGAGCAGTGCGATTTCGACCTCTCCAGCTTCCCATCCGTGCAGCGCTGGCTGCGCCTGGTCGAGGCTCAGCCACGCTTCGTCACGATGGACTGGCACCCGGTCTCGCTGGAATACGATACTTTGGACGTAGCTGCCGGGGCATAAGCCGCAAATAGCGGGCATAACGGCGCGGAATGTCATTTTTTCGCCACAGTCGCGTCAATTCCCGCCCAAATCTCGCCTGCCGTAGCTGCGAATTTGTAGTACGCGGGTGATTCGCCCGCGATTTGAAGGATTTACGGCCATGATACGGTCGCTTCGCGTGGGTGCAGGATTTCAGGCACGCCCCACGTCCATTGCATCCACCCGGTTGACCCACGCCGTTGCGGCGTCGCTCGCGATTGGCTGCCTGTCGCTCTGCTTCATCCTCGCTCTCACCGTGATGTCGATCCGGGTAGCGAGCGCGATGCCGCTCTGACGATCCCGACACTCCATAAACACTCACCCGCGATGCCGCGCATCGTCCATGCAACCCGCGACTCCGTGATGGAGCCATTCCGATGAAAAGGCCCGTGGTCTGGGTCACTGTCACGCTCACGGCCGCCATCGTCGTGACCGCGACCCTTCTGATCGCCACGACCACCCGTGGCGAAAACACGTCGTTCGGCTCGTCGGCCGGCAGGCTGGAGGTGCAGACCATCGCCTCCGGTCTCGCTCATCCATGGGCACTCGCCTTCTTGCCCGAAGGCCGCATGCTCGTCACCGAGCGGCCCGGCCGCATCCGCATCGTCTCGCCGCAGGGACAGTTGTCGCCTGCCGTGAAAGGCGTGCCCGATGTGATGGCCGTTGGCCAGGGCGGTTTGCTCGACGTCATCACCGACAAGGACTACACGCAAAATAATACGATCTACTTCTGCTACTCGGAACGCAGTGGCAGCGGCGGTCGCACCGTGATCGCGCGCGGCAGGCTGCTCGAGGGCACCACGCCGAAAAATGAGTCAGGAAATGAGCCAAGACTCGACGACATGAAGGTGATCTTTCGCCAGGACGGTCCGCTGTCGTCGGGCTATCACTTCGGTTGCCGCATCGTACAGGCCCCCGACGGCAACCTGTTTGTCACGCTCGGCGAACACTATAGCGGCCGCGATCAGGCGCAGACTCTCGATAACCATCTCGGCAAGCTGATCCGCATTGCGCCCGACGGCTCGGTGCCGAAAGACAATCCCTTCGTCGGCCGCAACGGCGCGAAGCCGGAGATCTGGAGCTACGGTCATCGCAATCCCCAAGGCCTCGCCATCAATCCCGCGACCGGCGACTTGTGGGAGACCGAGCACGGCCCGCGCGGCGGCGATGAAGTCAACATCATCGGCAAGGGCAAGAACTACGGCTGGCCGGTGATCGGCTACGGCATAGATTATTCCGGCGCCAAGCTGCATGACAGCGCGTCGAAGCCCGGCATGGAGCAGCCGGTGAAATACTGGGTGCCGTCAATCGCCCCGTCAGGCATGACCTTCTATACCGGCGATCTCTTTCCGCGCTGGCGCGGCAGCCTGTTCACCGGCGCGCTGGCCGGCCAGATGCTGGTGCGGTTGCAGCTCAACGGAAACACGGTCGCGTCCGAAGAGCGTATCCTGCAGAATCTCAACGAGCGCATCCGCGACGTCCGGCAAGGACCGGACGGCGCACTGTGGCTGCTGACGGATAGTTCGGCGGGACGGATTCTGCGGATCACGCCAGCCGCAAAGTAAGCGGTCGTTACGACCACTTGTGGAAAATGAAGAACGCCCCGAGCGCGATGAAGGCAAAGCCCAGCGCGTGATTCCAGCCGAGCGGCTCCTTCAGATACAGCACCGAAAATGCCGCGAACACGACCAGCGTGATGACTTCCTGCATCGTCTTCAGCTGGGCGGCATTATAGACCTCGCTGCCCCAGCGATTGGCGGGCACCGCCAGCCAGTATTCGAAGAAGGCAATGCCCCAGCTCACCATGACGACGAGGGGCAAGGAGTGATCCTTGAATTTGAGATGGCCATACCAGGCGAAGGTCATGAAAATATTCGAGGCCAGCAGCATCAGAATCGGCAACAGCAGCGGCGGAACGGTGAACGGCATTCGATCGGGATCCTTTTGAAGTCTCGGCGCTAACATCTGGGGGCTATCGCCGGTTCCAGTAGCATCGATAGCATTTGAAGCGAACAAGAGGAAAATAATGCCCGGCCTATCCACGCGTCCTTAGCGATACCATCGGGAAACTGTGGGCCTTTCTGCAACCAGCGGCCAACCTGTGCTTCTTACCTATGTACGGACACAGGTACAGCCGATGCAGAGCGACTGGCGAGTTCTTCTCGATCCGGGAGTTGAAACGGTGATCATCGTGATCACAGCCGTCGGGATCACTTTGGCAATCCGCCTCCTTCGGCTGCGGCGCGCAGCCCGGGCCCGCGAATACGAGCAGCATGCCACCGCCCAGCGCCTCTCCGCCGCACTCGACCGCATAGATATCGGCGTCGTCCTCCTGAATGCCGACACCCGCGCCGAATTCATCAACCGCGCCTTCCGCGACTACTTCACGCTCCCCGACGAGAAAGCCGACAGCAAGCCGCCGCTGATCGCGCTGATGTATCATGCGCGCGATACCCACGTTTACGCCCTACCCGACGACGAGGTCGACAGCTTCATCGCCAGGCGCGTCGAGATGATCCGCGCCGGCACTTCCACGCCGACGACATTGCGCCTCTCCAATGGGCGGGTGCTGCGGATGAGTTGCGCTGTGCTGCCCGATGGCGGGCGGATGCTGAGCTACACTCCGGTGACCGACCTCATTCGCCACACTGACGACCTCTCGGAGCGCGATTACTATCTGGCGTTGCGCGAGGGCGACGTGTTCGGCCCGCACCGGCTGAACGCAGCCGAATAGGGCGCAAGGCCACCTGTGGATATCTCGGGTTGTCATGGCGATGTCACTCGCCCCGGCTAGGCTCCTCATGCAGCCGGTTGCTTCCCCCCGTCGCCGATCGGGTGCTTCCCCAGCGGTCTCCGTCAGTTGCCGCGCTGACCGGGACCGCTTCTTTTTGCCTCGCAGCTGACTTTGCCTGCGGAAGCCGGCCTCGGTATAAGAAACTCATGATCCGTTTCGCCGCCGTCCTGCTCTCCTTGACCATACTGACGCTGCTGCTGGCGCCGTTTCAGCTCATCGCGCTCGCTTTCGGGCTGCGCTGGCAGACGAGCATTCCGCATCTGTTTCACCGCATCCTTTGCGCGCTGATCGGCGTGCGCATTCACGAGGTCGGCAAACGGACGACAGATACACCTGTCCTGATCCTCTCCAATCACGTCTCATGGCTCGACATCATCATCATCGGTGCAAGGGCGCCCGTGGTATTCGTCGCCAAGAGCGAAGTCGCCAAATGGCCGGTGTTCGGCTGGCTCGCCAAACTGCAGCGGACGATTTTCGTCGAACGCGAGCGCCGCCAGAAGACGGGCGCGACGGCGCAGGAAATCGGCGACCGCATGTTGTCTGGCGACGCGGTCGTACTGTTCGCGGAAGGCACGTCCAGCGACGGCATGCGCGTGCTGCCATTTCGCTCGGCACTGGTCGGCTCTGTGCATCATGCGCTCGGCGATTCCACACGTCACAGGCAGATCACCGTCCAGCCGATGTCGATCGCCTATGTGGGCTTCGGTGGCTTGCCGGTCGGCCGCGCCTTTCGTGAGAACGTGGCGTGGTATGGCGACATCGATCTGATCCCGCATTTCATCGGCATCCTGTCGTCGGGCGCCATCGACGTCGTCGTGAGCTGGGGCGAAGCTGTCGCCTATGACACGTCCGCCGACCGCAAGACCATCACGCGCAACGCGGAAAACGCCGTGCGGCGCATGACTTCCGCAGCCTTGCGCGCCGGTCCGCCCAGGAAATCCGCCGCTGCGCTCCCGGCGCCGGCTGCGCCGGAGCCGGCAGTCGCCTGATCTGCTGCGCGACTGCCATGACGCCCCGCGCCTTGCTGCACGACGAGGCGCGCGCCATAACCCTGTCCCGCGCTTCTCTCACAGGGCACCATCATGGAAATCCGCAATCTCGGCCGCTCCGGCCTTCGCGTCTCCGCCGTCGGCCTCGGCTGTAACAATTTCGGCCAACGCACCGACCTGGAGACCTCGCGGAAGGTCATCCACAAGGCCATCGATCTCGGCATCACGCTGTTCGACACCGCCGACATCTATGCCGGCATGGGCGGCTCCGAGACGGTGCTCGGCGAAGTACTGGGCGATCGCCGCAAGGACATCGTGCTCGCGACGAAATACGGCAAGCCGATGAGCAATGACGGCAGCAAGCAGGGCGCCTCGCGCCGCTACATCATGAGCGCCGTCGAAGCGAGCCTGAAGCGGCTGAAGACCGACTATATCGACCTGTATCAGCAGCACGACTACGATCCGCTGACGCCGATTGAAGAGACGCTGCGCACGCTCGACGACCTCGTGCGTCAGGGCAAGGTGCGCTACATCGGCAATTCCAACTTCCCGGCATGGCGCATCGCCGAAGCCGAGATGGCCGCGCGCCAGATGGGCGTTGCTGCCTTCGTGTCGTGCCAGGATGAATACAGCCTCGTCGTCCGCGACATCGAGAAGGACCTGCTCCCGGCCGCGCAGCATTTCAATCTCGGCCTGCTGCCGTTCTTCCCGCTTGCCAACGGCCTCCTCACCGGCAAGTACAAGCCCGGTGCCGAACCTCCGGCCGACTCGCGCTTCGCCAAGGCCCCTGCCTTGCGCGACCGCTCGGCCACGCCGCGCAACCAGGCCATCGTCGAGAAACTCGACGCCTTTGTGAAGGCTCGTGGCCACACGCTGCTGGAACTCGCCTTCTCCTGGCTCGCCGCAAGGCCGCAAGTCTCCAGCGTTATCGCCGGCGCCACGCGCGTGGAGCAGATCGAGCAGAATGTGAAGGCGGCGGAGTGGAAGCTGACGGCAGAGGAGATGGCCGAGATCGACGGGATCACGCTGGGGTGAGCGCTTTCTTTCCCTCCCCAAGCCCGGCATAGCCGCGCGCAACGGGGAGGGATTAAGCAGCCACCAATCCCTTAGCCGGCTTCACCATCCCGCTATCCGGAAACACCCGCTCTGCAAGCGCGCGCTCGCTGATGCCGAGGTGGTCGTGCAGCACGCCCTTGAAGATCGCGCGCAGATCCGTGGTCGGCGCAAGATCGCGGGCTTCATAGAGCTTTCCATTCGCGAGGCCCGGCCAGTCCGCAATCACCCGGCCGCCCATGATCGCACCGCCAGCCAGGAGCGCAATCGTGCCCGTGCCGTGATCGGTGCCAGCGGTGCCGTTGATCTTGGCTGTGCGGCCGAACTCGGTGGCGACCACCACCACCGTGTCCTTCCAATGCGCGCCAAGACCGCTCTCGAACTCCGCCAGCGCGCCATCGAGGCCGCCAAGCAATTGCGCGAGACGTCCGACCGGGCCGCCTTCCTGCGCATGGGTGTCCCAGCCATCGAAGGCCAGTGCCGCAACGCGCGGACCGTCATCGGCGGCCATCAGCTTGGCGGCGCCGCGCGCGACCTGGCGCATTGCCTCGACGGGATTGCCACCACCCCTCGGTTTCATCGCATCCCCGACAGCGAGCTTGTCGAGCTTCAGGCCCTGCGACAGCGCCGTGGCGAGTGCGGGATCGCGATCCTGATAGAGCTGCATCAGCCGCATTGCGGTGTCATCGGCCGCATTCGGCAGATTGACCGGCGCCCAGCCAACCGTCGGTGCGGCACCGCGGAGCACCAGCGGAGTCGTGGGCCCGATCGCGAGACCGGACGAAATGCGCTCGCCACGCGGCAGCGATTCGATGGCGCGGTTGAGCCAGCCGGACTGCACCCGGCCTGGGCCGGCATAGCCGCTCTCCAGCACATCCTGGCCGTCGAAATGCGAGCGCTCACGATAGGATGTTGCCACGGCATGGACCACAGCCGCCTTCCTGTCGCGATACATGCGGGCGAATTCCGGCATCGCCGGATGCATGCCGAAGAACCCATCGAGCGCGATGGCCGCGTTCGGTCCATCTTTCGCCAGCGCGATCGAGCCGTGCAAACCGGCGTAGTCGGGATCAGCAAGTGGTGCGACAGTCGCGAGACCATCGAGCGCACCGCGCAGGATGACGACAACGAGGCGCGGATCGCGCGCGTCGGCCGCGCGCGCGAATTTCGGCAGATAGGCCCAAGCGGCAAATGCTGCGCCCGATAGCAGAAGCGAGCGGCGCGTGGGGCCGAGCATGCGGCTTTCACAGCAGTCCATCGTCATCTCCTCTGGAATTCCGGCGACATCAGCAGCAGCGTCAAGGCCTGCTGCCGCGTCTCCGCGCGCGCGATCGTCTGTCGCGTTTCGGATGATGCCGCCTCGCCGGCGACCACGTCCAACATCTCGCGCGGATCGATACTGTCGGGCAGCCGCATAGAAACCTGCGCCGCAAGATCGAGCCGCAGCTTCATGCCTTCGGGGACCGCCCAGGCGGCATTGCTGTCCGGAAAGCCGTTCGGCCCCGGCGGCGTCCACAGCGGCTGGCCGAGCGTCTGCAGGCCTGCGAAGTAACGACCGGGATCTTCGGGAATGCGCGCCAGCAAGCGGCCGGTGGAGATCAGATATTCATAGGGCGTGCGCAGCTTGGCCATCGGCATCTGCCACGCTTCGTTGGAGTCCAGCAGCGCGAGCGCCAGCGCCTTCAGATCGCCATCGGTCTTTCTGAACACACCTTCCAGCCGCGCCAGCAGTGCCGCCGGCGGCGCATCTGTCACGAAATGCTGCGCGAATTTCCGCGCGATGAATTTCGCCGTCGATGGATGGCGCGCAAGATCGGCAAGTGCCGCTTCACCTTGCGCCACGCCCGTGTCGTCATAGATCTTGCCGAGCAATTGCTGTGGCCCCGGCTCGTGTGCATTGGCGTTGAAGGCGAAGCTGCCAGGTGTGCCGATCTTTCCTTCGCGCCCGGCAAAGGTCCAGCCGGTGATGATGCGCGCCAGCGACGTCACGTCGGCTTGCGTATAGCCGCCTCCGACGCCGAGCGTATGCAGCTCCATGATCTCGCGCGCGAGATTTTCGTTGAGGCCGCGCTTGCCCCTCTCGCCAGCTTTCGAGGTCGGCCCGATCGATTGCTGGTTGTCGAGAAAGAACAGCATCGCCGGATGCTGTTCGACGGCCTTCAGCATATCGGCAAATTTACCGAGTACATAAGGACGGATCGCCTCCCGCTCGAACGAGCCGGCCCACATCCGCGCAGGATCGCCCTTGCTGGCCGAGATGCAGAAATGGTTCGACCAGAACACCACAAGGCGCTCGACAAAGCCGCCCTCGGCAATGGTCGCGCGCTGGATCCGCGCCAGCGCTTCCACACGATAGGTCTTCTGCACCACATTGGGCGGCAGCGCGACGGTCGGCGGCGGCTTGGCCGCATCGGGCTGCACGGTCATGGTGGTGTTGCCGGTCATCGCGGGAGCTTCCGGCTTTCTGTCCATCGCGGCCGGACTCGCTTCCACCGGAACGAGTGCCGGCGTTTTCAATGCCGCCTCGCGCGCCGTCTTCACCTCGAGTTGATAGGCGAACATCGCCTGCCCCAGCTCCGTCGTCGATTGCAGGCCGGGCAATTCCAGCAGCGCCGCATTGGGGCGCGCGAGCTCGGCTTTCACGAAGCCGCGGGGATCGGAGGCCGCATTGACGATGTCGCCGGAGGCGCCCCCGCGCGCGCCAAAGCCGAATCGGTTCAGCGCAATCAGCGCGCCTTGCGGGTCGCGGGCCATCGGGTTTCCCTCACTCTGCCTTCGTCCTATGATGGATCTGGCCATCACCGGCGCCACCCCCGATATTCGGGTGGAACAGATGAACCCGGCATGAAAATCGCGCTGAAATTTGGGCTGCTTTCATGAATTATCGGATAGAAACCGCACAGCCGCTCAGCCGCAGCCTGATCTGCTCGGACTGCGGGACTGAATTCGGATGCGACCTGTCAGGCAATTGCTGGTGCGCCGAGGAGACCGCGAAACTGCCAATGCCGACCACAGGTGCCGATTGCCTGTGTCGCGATTGCCTGCGCGCCAAGGCAGCAGCGCATCCCACGACCTGACAAGCACGCCTGATCTGCCTCGCTCATTCACGCATCTTTGGGCGAAACGGGACGATCAAGCCTGAGGGCATCGCAAGGCAGGCCATTACCTCCGATTGAAGCTTCCGCGGAAGTGCTGCCGAAGCCTGCTTACACCATGCCCGCGTTGCGCCGGTCGCGATCGGGTTGCGCATAGTAGTTGCGCTTGGCCTGCAGCATCTCCATATCGGCGCGCTTGACCACGGCTTCGAGCCGCTCGCCGGTCCGGCTGGTGGCAATCCCGGTGGAGAGGCTCAGCGTCAGATCAGGATAGTACTGGTTGTTGACCTCGATCAGTCCCGCCAGCGAGGCAAGCACCGCCTCGCCGCCGGCAGCATCGACGCCGGGCAGTAAGATGGCGAATTCGTCGCCGCCGATGCGCGACACCGTCGCCGGCTTTTCGACCAGTGAATCGAACACTTCGCCGGCCCTGCGCAGCAACCCGTCGCCGGTGGCGTGGCCAAGCTCGTCATTGGCCGTCTTCAGCCCGTTGAGATCGGCAACAATCACGGTGACTGGCTGCGCTCCCTTGCGTTCGAGCCGGTTGAGCTCGTCCACGAAGAACGAACGGTTCGTGGTCCGCGTCAGCACGTCGTGGGTGCCGAGATATTCCAGATAGGCTTCCGCTTTCTTGCGCGCGGTAATGTCGGTCAGCGCGACCTGCACCTGTGACCAATCGCGCTCATGCCCGGGCAATACCGAAAACTGCAGCAGCAGATGAAGCTTGGTGCCGTCGAGCGTGTAATTGACGACCTCACGCTGCTGGAACAGCTTACCCTCCCAGAGGTCGATCAACTGTTCGCGGAAATGCGGCTCCATCTCGTCGCGGAACACATCCGACAATTGACGGAGCAACGTGTCCTTGTCGGGCGCGCCGAACAGTTCGAGCGTGCGGCTGTTGACATCAAGCACGCGGATCTCGCTCATGCAGCGCAAAACGAATTCCTCGTGCACATCCGTGAACACGCGAAAATCCTCGATGCCGCGCGCGCGGACCTCGTCCACCAGTCGCTTGACGCCGCTGAAGTCCTCGACCCACAGCGACACCGGCGAATGCGCGAACAGACCGAACGCATAGTTCTCGCTCTCCGCGAGGCGACGCCGCGCCGATTCGCGTTCGGTCACATCCTCGATGGCGATCATCACGCGATCCCAGCGATCTTCGTGCCCCGGGAGAACGGTGCCGTGCAGCTGGATGTCGAGGCGCTCGCCTTTCAGCGTGTAGTTGACCGTATGGCTGGAAAAATGATTCCGGCCGCTCCAGAGCTGCGCCAGTTCCGACACGTGACTCTTGAACGTGTCATCGCGCATGACCAGCCCAAGACTCAGCGTCAGGTGAGACAGGTCGCGCGCGCCGAACAGCGACAGCGTCCTGCGATTGACCTTGAGAATGCGGATGTGCTGCGAGCACTCACGGACCCGTTCGGGATTGGCCAGCAGGAATGTCTCGATGTCGTCGACGCCCTGCGCCTGCCACTGCTCGAACAGCGCCTTCACATCGCTGTAGTCCTCGATCCAGAGCGAGACCGGGGCAAGGTCGAACATCGTGGCATCGCCGGCGAAATCGATAGACGGAAAGGACATGGAGACCTTGGCGCGAGAGGCAGCGTGAATCGTTTGAGGTATTCCCTTATAGCGGGAGTTCTCAAGAATATCTGCCAGCATTTCGAGGTCAGCGGGTGCGAACTACTCAAGCGGAACTGGACTTGAATACCTGCAGCAGCGCGCCCGCGCCGAGTGTCGGAACTCAGACCGGATAGCCCGCCGAGTTCCGCGCGATGCCGTTAAAAGCATCAAGCATTTTTTCGCGCCACGCATAGATCGCGTCGTCTTCGGCCAGCAGCTTGAATGGCGAGATCGCACGCGCCCACTGGAACGGGCCGAACACAATATAGTCGGCATAGTTTGGCGCGGCGCCACCAAGGAACGGCTGCGTCTTCAGGGTGAGACGCATCGGATCGAGCGACTTGCGGAAGGTATCGACACCCTTGTCGCGATTGGATGCGACCTCTTCCAGCGACTTCTTGAACCGCGCTTCCCGGCTCTCGCGGAAATAGACCTGATCCACCGGACGCAGATGGCCATGAATATCCGCGACGATGAACGGAAACATGCCGGCGACCACGACCGTATCGCCCCACCAGTTGAGCATCCGCCCCATGGCGCGGCCGCCCTCGCCGCCGAACAGCGACGGGCGATCCGGATAGGTATCTTCGAGATAATTGGCGATGGCCCAGGAATCCGCGATCGCGCGATCGCCGTCGAGCAGTACCGGCACCTTTTCGGAGTTGTAGGGGCTGATTGCGTCCTTCTCGGTGAAGCGCCACGGGATCGATGTTGCGTCGAGGCCCTTATGTGCCAGCGCCATCCGGATGCGCCAGCAGAACGGACTGAAGGGACGATCTTCTTCCGTGCCGACCAGTTCGAACAGTTGCAGCGCCATGATTGCTTCTCGTAATTCCGAGCTAACTCTTTACCACGGCCGACGTCTGGCCGAACAGCAGTTTGCGCTCTTCCTCGGTGCGGATCGGCGGCTGGCCGAAATTCGGATTGACCTCCTTGGCGATCTCGTAAGCGCGTTTCACGGCGGGGCGCTCGCCAATGGTTTCGAGCCAGCGCTTGAGATGCGGGAAGTCGTTGATGTCCTGGCCCTGGTTCTTGTAGGGCACGATCCAGGGATAGCTCGCAATATCGGCAATCGAATAGTCGCCGGCGATGAATTTGCGATCCGCAAGGCGTTTGTTGAGCACGCCGTAGAGCCGGTTGGTCTCGTTCACATAACGGTCAATGGCGTAGGTGATCTTTTCCTGCGCGTAATTGCGGAAGTGATGGTTCTGTCCGGCCATTGGGCCAAGACCGCCCATCTGCCAGAACACCCACTGGATCGCGTCATAGCGCACGGCGAGATCGCTCGACAGGAACTTCCCGGTCTTCTCGGCGAGATACAGCAGCATCGCGCCGGACTCGAACACCGAGATCGGCTGGCCGCCGCTCTTGGGCACATGATCGACCAGCGCCGGAATGCGGTTGTTCGGCGCAATCGCCAGAAACTCGTCCTTGAACTGGTCGCCCTTACCGATATTCACCGGGATGATCTTGTAGGGCAGCCCGGTCTCCTCAAGAAAGATCGTGATCTTGTGACCGTTCGGCGTGCTCCAGTAATAGAGATCGATCATCGTTCAATCCGTCTTGCGTGATGAGGCAACCCGCAAACCCGACCGAACGCCGATTGAATGCGATTGCATGAAATGTTGCTGGATCACCGGAGCAAGTCAATGCAATTTGCTCTGCTTCCGATGATCTTCGAAAGATCATTCCTTGTCCGTGGAGCCGCCCGTCTGGTATCAAACGGAACTCCGCAAAAGCGGACGAATTCCGGGGAGGCATGCCATGACCGCAGATATCCGCCGCCGCGACTTTCTTAAGACCTCGGCGGCCTTTGCCGGCATGGCTGCGGCCGGATTTTCCTGCGTGGAGGTTGCCAGCGCGGCGCCTATCCAGGTGCCGACGGTCGATCGGCTTTCGATCCGGGTCCTCGTCGACCAGCAGCACGATCAATTCCTGCGCGGCAGCACGGTGAATGGCGTAGTGCATGAGGGGCCGGGGCCGGCCCGCAGCGCCGATGCGCGCAACGTGCTGCACAACGAGTGGGGCCTGTCGCTGTTTCTGGAATCCCAGCGCGAGCAGGACAAACGTAATATCCTGCTCGATTTCGGCTACACCTCGCCCGCGATCATCAACAATATCGGGCTGCTCAAGGTCGATCCGGCCTCGCTCAACGCGCTGATCGTCAGCCACGGTCATATCGACCATTACGGCGGACTGATCGGCTTTCTCGAGCAATATCGTAGCGTCTTGCCGCCCGACATCAAGCTCTATGCCGGCGGCGAGGACAATTTCTGCCACCGGGTCAGCCGCGCATCGACCGGCCAGTTCGGCGAAGGCGGCATCCTCGACCGCAAGCAGATCGCCGCGCAGAAGGTGCAGACCGTTCTCTGCGAAACCCCGACGGTCATCGAGGGCCATGCCTTCACAACAGGCAAGATCAAGCGCAACAGCGTCGAGCGCGTGCTGCCGAACACCTTCGTGGACTACAAGCCGGACAGCGCAGGCTGCGACTACGGCCACTACACGGCTGCCGAACTACAGGGCAATTTTGTACCGGACGAACACGTCCATGAACACGCCACCTGCTTCAACATCCGCGGCAAGGGGCTGGTGGTGATCAGTTCCTGCGGCCATGTCGGCATCGTCAATTCGGTGCGGCAGGCGCAGGAGATATCGGGCGTGCAGAAGGTCCATGCCGTCGTCGGCGGCTTTCACCTCGGCCCTGCCCCGGCCGATTACCTCAAGCAGATCGTCGGCGAGATCAAGAAGCTCGAGCCCGACGTGGTCATCCCGATGCATTGCAGCGGCCTGAACTTTCTGCTCGAGGCGCGTGCGCAGATGCCGGACAACGTCATCAACGTCTCGACTGGCAGCCGCCTGACCTTCAGCGCGTGACCTCGCGCGCCGTACGCGCCTTCTGGTATCGGACCGGCATAGCTGCCATGGCCGCGCTGTGGCTCGGGTGCTTGAGCGCGGCGCCCGCATCGACGCAGGGGTCGTCCCGTTCCGCAGCCGAATTGATGGACGCCGTGATGTGGAATCGCGAGCCGATCGGCGGCGCGTTCCAGCTCATCGACCAGTCGGGCCAGGCCCGCAGCGAGCGCGACTATCGCGGCCGGCTGCTGCTGGTGTATTTCGGCTTCACCTATTGTCCGGACATCTGCCCGACCGACCTGCAGGCCATCGGACTGGCGATGGACCAGCTCGGCGCCGACGCCGCTCATGTGCAGCCGCTCTTCATCACTCTGGATCCCGAGCGCGACACGCAGGAGCAACTGGCGCAATATGTGCCGATGTTTCACCCGAAGCTTATCGGCCTGACCGGCAGCACTGCCGCGATTCATGCCGCCGCCGAAGCGTATCGCGTTTATTACAAGCGCATCGACTTCGACGACAGACCGGCCGACTACACCGTCGATCACTCGGCCTTCGTCTATCTGATGGACCGCGACGGAAAATATCTCGGCTTCTTTCCGCCCGGCACCTCCGCCGAGAAGATGGTCGATATGATCAGACCGTATCTCGAAACCGGAAAATAGAGATGCCGCGCCCTTGCGCGCGCGGCTTCGTAAGAGAAGTGATCGACTGAAGCTTACATGCCCGCAATCGCGATATCCGTCACCCTGCCGGCGGCGGTTGCCGGCCTGACCAGCGCGCCGACGGGGCCTGCCGACTGGGTTCGTGCCCTGAAAATAAATTCATCCGGGTACATCCAATTTCCGCGCGGCAAAGGTAGACTGGCCATGCAAGGGCATGGACATGACCGGGAATGGCACCATCACCGAGACCCAGCGCGACGAGGCGGGTCTCGACTACGCGCGCGAGGCACAGCTGTCGACGGCGCTGGCGCGATGCGCAGCCGGTGATCGCGCAGCACTGCAGATGATCTACGATAGTGAGGCACCGAAGATGATCGGGGTCGCCCGCCGCATCCTGTTCCGGCAGGATCTCGCGGAGGAAGCCGTGCACGATGCCTACTTGCGGATCTGGCGCGCCGCCGCCTCGTTCGATCCGCATCGCGGCAGCGCCCGCGGCTGGCTCTATGCGGTGGTGCGCAACCGCGCGCTCAGCATTCACCGCAACGAGCATCGCTATGATGCGTCCGACGACAGTGCGCTCGATATCGACTGCGAGGCAACCATGACGCGGATGCCCGAGACATCGGCGCTGCGCAAATGCCTGGAGCGTATCGACCGGCCGCGCCGCGATGTGGTCGTGCTGGCCTATGTCCATGGCATGAGCCATGGCGAACTGGCCGGACGGCTGAAGGTGCCCTTGGGCACCGTGAAGAGCTGGGTCCGCCGCAGCCTGTTCTCGCTGCAGGAGTGCATGGGATGAGCATGCACGACGACAACACGCATTCCACCGACGATCTCGCTGCCGACTATGTCATGGGTCTGCTCGAAGGCACGGAGCTCGCCGCTGCCGAAGCGCGCATGAGCGAGGATGCCGATTTCGCCAGGGCCGTCAGCACCTGGCGCGAGCGATTGGCCGATCTCGACGCCACGGCCGAAGCGCTCGCCCCCAGCCCTGCACTGTGGGACCGCATCGCCGACTCCACCAAGGTGAAACCGGCGATCCCGCTGCCCGGCGCCCGCGCCGCGCTGCGCGGCGCAACGCTGTGGGACAATATCGGCTTCTGGCGCGGCACCGGGATCGGCGGCGTGTTCGCGGCCTTGATGCTTGTGGTGATCCTGATCGGCGCGCTCGCAACGTCGCGCCAGCTCCGCCGTGAGCTGATCGCGCTGGCGCAGCGCAAGCCGATCTATGTCGCCGTGCTGGTCAACGACGCCACGAAGGAAACCGGCGCCATCGTCAACACCTTCTCCGACGGCCGCGTCGAACTGATCCCGCTGCGCCCGATCGACGTGCCCGCCGGCCGCACGCTGCAGGTCTGGACCCTGTGGGATCGTGACGTCGGCCCGAAGTCCATCGCCGTCACCAGCCAGTCGCGCACGCTGCAGCTCGATCTCGAAGCGCTGCCGGAAACCGTCCCGGATCAGCTGTTCGAGATCACGCTTGAGCCAGAAGGCGGCTCGCCGATCGGGCAACCGACCGGGCCGATCCTGTTCAAGGGCAATGCGGCGCGGGCGCTGTAAGCTTGCGCATTCGTCCTTCGAACCTGTACCCGCTCATTGAACGTATCAGTCGCTTCGTCCGACAAAGGGTGTGACACGGCGGCGGACATGTTGTTCCTGTAACCCGTTCCTTGTGACCTGATCGATCCATCTTGCGGCGTCGAATGGCGCGTTGCGGAGAACGTGCATGCGATATTCGACCGACGATCTGCGCGCGGCTGTCACGGCCGGCGTGCTTCCTTCCGCGCAGCTCGACGCCCTGCTGGCTTTCCTCACAGCGCGTGTGCCGGAGCAGCCCGCCAGCGGCCCGAAATTCGATATCGTGCACCTGCTCTGGTACGCCGGCGCGCTGGTGGTGATATCAGCCATGGGCCTGTTCTCGACGCTGGCGTTTTCGCAGATGGGCGGGCCGGCGCTGACGGCCACCGCCATTGTTTATGCCGTGGCCTTCACCGCGGCCGGTCACTATCTCTGGACGGTCAAGAAGCTGCGCACGCCGGGCGGACTGCTGATTGCGGTCGCTGTGGCGATGACGCCGCTGGCCGTGTTCGGCATACAGGACGCCTACGGTGCCTGGACCGAATTCGGCAAGCCGGCGGCGATGCGCGATTTCTATGTCTGGATCAAGGGCAGCTTCGTCTTCATGGAGCTTGCGACCATCGCCGCAGCCATCGTGGCGCTGCGGTTCTATCGCTTTCCGTTCATCGTGTTCATCATGGCGGTCGCGCTGTGGTTTCTGTCGATGGATGTCGTGCCCTGGATCGCGGGTGCCAGCTACGGCAATTGGGAACTGTCGCGCAAGGTCTCGATCTGGTACGGCCTCGGCATTCTGGTTGCTGCGGTGATCGTCAACCTGCGCCAGCGCAGCGGCGACTTCGCGTTCTGGCTCTATCTGTTCGGCGTGCTGACATTCTGGGGCGGCATCACCGCCAGCTCGAACGGCAGCAATCTCGACAAGGCGCTGTATTGCGCGCTGAATGCCGGCTTCCTGCTGATCTCGGTCGCGCTATCGCGACGGGTCTTCGCGGTGTTCGGCACCATCGGCATTGCGATCTATCTCGGCGATCTCGCGGAGAAGCTGTTCAAGGATTCAATGCTGTTCCCGTTCGCCCTGTCGCTGATCGGCATCGGCATCATTGCGCTGGGGCTGTATGTGAACCGCCACCAGCGCGACATCAGCGCCTGGGTCGAGGCGCGGATGCCGGAATCGCTGCTGCGGCTGCGGGCGACACTGCGTGCCTCACAGATGTGATGAAGCTTGACCCCTCCAGGTCTGGCCCATCTGGGATCGCGCGATCGGTCTGAAACAGGCCGACCTCGCGGCTGTCGATCTCGAAACGCTGACGGACCCTGTTGCCGTCGGGCTCCGGTTCTATTCCACACGCGCCTTCTTCGGCTCCACGATCTCGAAGTCGGTGGGGAATTCGTCGAGCATCCCGAACAGCTCGCGCAGCTTCACCGGGTCACCATCGAGAGACACCGCGCCGCCTGCAACGCTTTCGGCAAATGTCTTCTGCTTCAGCGTAATGGCGTCGAGCGCGGCCCGGGTCAGCTTGACGCTGGCGTCGGCCTGATCGGAGAGTTTTCCCGACGTGTGCGTCAGCGCGGAATTTTCCAGATTCATGACATAGGTTTCGTTGAGATCGGTGAAGGTCCAGTTGATGACGATCTTTCTGCCTTCCGCCTTGGCTGCATTGAGCCGCACGCCAAGGAAATCGAACGCAAGATCGATGGAAATGCCTTTCAGCAGTTCGGCATTCGCAAGCGACGGCCGCTGGGGACCGACGCCGCGACGTAATTCGAGCGCGCCGAGCAGATAGGCGTTGCGCCATGCTGCCGCCTCGCTCTGATAGCCGAGCTGTTCGAGCGCGTCGGCGCCGAGATCCCGCGCTTCCTGGTTCGACGGATCGGCGAATACTACCTTGCTCATTACGCTGGCGACCCAGCGATATTGCCCGGCGTTGAAGTCGTCACGCGCGCGTTTTATCGTCGTGTCCGCGCCGCCCATATAGTCCACCTGCTTCTTCGCCTCCTCCACACGCGGCAGCGGGTTGAGGTCGGCGGGATTGGCGTCGTACCAGCCGAGATAAAATTGATAGACAGCCTTGGCGTTGTGGCTCAGCGTGCCGTAATAGCCGCGCGACGCCCAGTCGTTCGCCAGTGACGGCGGCAGCTTCAACTGCTCGGCGATCTCCGTCGAGGTCAGGCCATGATTGAGCAGCCGCACGGTCTGGTCATGGATGAACTTGTAAAGGTCGCGCTGCTTGTTCAGGAACGCGACGATGCGTGCATTGCCCCACATCGGCCAGTGATGCTGGGCGATGACAATATCGGTCCTGTCGCCGTAGCGCTGGATCGCCTCGCCGATATATTTCGACCACAGCCGGCCGTCACGAATCTCGGCGCCACGGATCGTGTAGAGATTGTGCATGTTGTGGGTGGCATCTTCCGCCATGTTCAACAGCTTGAACTGCGGAAAATACATGATCATCTCGGACGGCGCCTCCGAGCCGGGCACGAGATGGAATTCGATCTCGACGCCGTCGATGCTGCGGCTCTCGTAACCTTGCTTGATCAGATCGTTCGGCGGAATCAGCGAGATCGTGCCCTTCGCCAGTGCCTTGCCTAGACCCGTGTCGACCTGGGCGCGCGCGCCGACCGGCAGCGCGGAGCCGAACTGGTATTGCGCGCGGCGGCTCATGGCGTTGCCGGCGATGACGTTTTCCGCCACCGCATGCTCCATGAACCCATCGGGCGCGATCACCTTGACCTTGCCGGATGCCGCATCCTCTTCCGACATCACGCCCTTGCCGCCGCCGAAATGGTCGGCGTGGCTGTGACTGTAGATCACGGCCAGCACCGGCTTTGCCGGCCGGTTCTTCAGATAGAGATCGAGCGCGGCTTTGGCGGTCTCGTTGGAGAGCAAGGGATCGATCAGGATCAGGCCAGTATCGCCCTCGACGATGGTGAGATTGGCGATATCCAGCCCGCGCACCTGATAGACGCGCTCGGTGACCTTGAAGAGACCATTGATGGCGTTGAGCTGTGCCTGCCGCCACAGGCTGGGATTGACCGTCGGCGGCACCTGATCGTTTTTCAGGAAATCGTACTGCTGTGTGTCAAACGCCGGATTGCCGCCGGGGCCGGGAATGATGCCATCCGGCAGTGTCGCGATGAAGCCGCGTCTGGCATCGTCGAAATCGGCGCGATCGTTGAACGGCAGTGTCTTGAGGAAGGCGTCGTTCACTGCGCGGCTGGCGGGCTCGGCGTCCTTCGACTGGGCGAGTGCTGATGACAGTGGCGCGACGGCAAACAGGCCAACGGCCAGCAGGCTGGCGGAGCGCGACAGCGGCATTTGAAACTCCCTGGCTTTCGCGTGGTCCTCGGCATGCGCCACGCGCTGGTTTCAGCCTATCAAGGGAGCAAGATCCCTTTCACCATGAACTTCAGCGAACCCGGCGAGAAAAGTGCAGGGCCCGGTGAGCCCCGCACAAGGGCGACCTTGTCAGGTTGCCGTCTCAGGTCGCCGGTCTTGGCTCTATCGGATGCCAGATGCTGATCTTGCGAGTTTCCGGCATCAGGAAGACACAGATGACGAAGCATATGGCAGGAATCACGATCGGGTAGATCAGCGCGTAACCGATGCTGCCCGTGGCCGCGAAAGCCGCCGAGGTGATGAACGGCACCAATCCGCCACCCCAACCGTTGCCGATGTGATACGGCACCGATACCGACGTATACCGAATCCTGCCGGGGAAGTATTCTGCCAGGAACGCTCCGACCGGCCCGTACACCATCCCGACGTAGCAAACGAGGATGAAGATAATGAAGACCGCGATCGGATAGTTGATATTGCCGGGCTGCGTGACCGTTCCCAGCCACAAATACAACGGATAGTACGTAATCGCGGCGAGCAACATGCCTCCCAGGATCACTGGCTTGCGGCCAATGATGTCGGACAGCCAGCCGAAAAAAATCAGGCTCGGCGTTGCAATGAGCAGTGCGGCTCCCACGATGTAGGCCGAGGTCAGCGGGTCCACCTTCGATACCTGCTGCAGGAAGTACAACGCCCAGAACTGACCGCTGTACCAGACCACTCCTTGCCCGATCAGCACGATAGTGGCGATCCCAACATATTTGATGTTGGAGGTGAGGAAGGCCTCCTTCCATGGATTCCTGGTCATCTGCCCCTTGGCCTTGATCTCCTGGAAGATCGGCGTCTCCTGAAGCTGGAGCCGGATGTAAATGGCGATAGCCACCAACAGGAAGGAAACCAGGAACGGAACGCGCCACGCCCATGCGTCGAAGGCCTGGTTGCCGAAATACGTGCGTGTCGCGATGATCACCGCCAACGACACCACGATCCCGAGAGTCGGGGAGGTCTGCAGCCAACCGGTGTAATAGCCCCGGCTTTCGTCCGGCACATGCTCGGCGACATAGGTGATGGCGCCGCCATACTCGCCGCCCAGACACAGACCCTGGAGCATCCGCAGGCCGAAGAGAAGGAACGCAGCAGTCAGGCCGATCGACTCGTAGGTCGGGATCAATCCGATCGCGCCCGTGCCCAGCCCCATTCCGCTGAGCGTAACAAGGAACGTGTACTTGCGGCCAACCCGATCACCCATCCATCCGAAGAGGAATGCGCCCAGTGGACGGATCAGGAATCCGGCGGTGAATAGTGCAATCGTACTGAGCAGAGCTGCGACAGGGTGGGATTGTTCGAAGAACTTGACCGACAGAACCGCGGCCAGGCTCCCGAAGATATAGAAGTCATACCATTCGATGACGTTTCCGACCGCCGCGGCGACGATCACGCGGCGGAAATCCGTCTGGATTTGCATTGCCATGTGTGCCTCCTGTTACTTCAAGACATTGCCTCCCATTTTCGGTGCTTTGCTTTCTCGCGGCGCGTGATCAATGCGCGACATCTGCAGGTGCCTCACCTGTGTGTGCGTCTGCGCCGCCTGCCCCCCTTGAGGGAGCTTTTACCATCTGAGGGGAGCTCCAACGGCCTCCGGCGCCGTGAGCCAACGCTGCCTCCTTTCCATCCGGCTGGAAGCGAAAGCACTCAGGCAGTCTAATCCTAATTGGACCACCACCGCATAAGACTTTTGGCTCTATCGGGCTGCGCCCGGCTGGTGTCCCAAGTCCTCCCTGGCAGTGAGCAAACGCAGCAATCAGATGAGCCAGCGAAGGTTGCCTCTCGAAGCGCCGGAAGCACTCACTATATGACTCAGAACAACAATGAAGGGAGGTGAGCATCATGCGTATTCAACATTGGCAAGATGCCGCCAGCCTGTTGCTGGGCGTGTGGTTGGCCGTATCGCCGTTCATCCTGGGCTTCGCCGGGGCGGCGACCTGGATCACAATCGCGCTTGGATTGTGCGTCATTCTGTTTGCCATAGAGGGATTCTTCATTCCCTCCTATCTGGAGGAATTGGGAGAGATTCTCCTCGGACTGGCTCTGCTCGTAGCACCCTGGGCAATCGGCTACGAGTCGGGATCGGCCACAGCAAGCAGTATGGTGTCGGGCATTCTGGTGATCTTGTTCGCAGCCTGGGAACTGATGACCGATCGCGATTTCATCAGCTCATGGCACGATCGCTGGCATCACTTAACCAGTTGAGCAAGGCATTTGCCTGATCCCTCTGCCGACCGTCATCAATGGTGGTCGGAAGAGAGAAATTCCCTCGGCGGCGTGTCGCTCAATGATACGATACGCCACGCGTAAACGCGCCATGTGATGCCGCGCTGTAAGTCGCGGGATTCTTGGACCGCCGGCTGTCCGATTGATGCATTCTTGCCATCAACGATGGAAGGGAGGCGATCATGACCACACGCTGGACGCCAGAGAGCTGCGCGGCCGCATGAGCAAGAGCGAATTCGCTGCCGCCAATCCGGACAAGGACGGCACGCTCGACAAGGCGGAATATCTCGCCGTGGCGGAAACCCGGTTCCGCGCGGCCAATCCCGATAATGACGGCACCATCGATGCCAGGGAATTGGCCACGCCGGCCAGCAAGAAGCTGTTGAAGCTGCTGAAATAGGGCCCTTTTATCGCCACCGGACTCGCCCCATATTCGGGCCATGGCGAAGAAACCCGACTCTCCGAAAAAGCCCGCAAAATCAATCAAGACACCCGCCGCCAAGCCCGGCGCCGGCCGTCCCGACGTCAAGCCGATCGGGCCCGCGCTGGCGGAACTGCTGAATCCCGCGATCAATCGCGGCGATGCCGGCATGGGATCGGGCACCGGCCTGCAGCCGCCGCCGACCAACTCCTTCGAGCGCCGCTCCGGCGGAGAGGCAGCGGTACATCGCGCGCGCAAATCGACACCCAAGAAATTCGAGGGCGACGAGGGAATGCGGCCGACGCCATTGCAGCCGTTTCCGCAACCGGTTGTCGCGCCCTATGCCCCGCGACTGAGCGAGCAGAAGGGTCTCGAGGAAGCCCAGCAGGCCAATTACAACACCTCGGCCACGATCCCGACACTGGATCCGGAACTGGCCAAGCAACTCGGCTTCGCCACCGAGGAAGACGATGCCGCTGCCATGGCACGGCCGCCGCGCAACAAGATGGAGGCGCTCGGCGTGCAGGCCACCGCCGATGCGCTGGAAGCGCTGGTGCGCGATGGCCGCCCGGAGTTCAAGGACCAGAAAGTCTGGACGCCGCATCGTCCGCCGCGTCCGGAGAAATCCGAAGGCGGCGTGCGCTTCGAACTGAAATCCGAATATGAGCCGAAGGGCGACCAGCCCACCGCGATCAAGGAACTGGTGGAGGGCATCGAGCGCAACGACCGCACCCAGGTTCTGCTCGGCGTCACCGGCTCCGGCAAGACCTACACCATGGCCAAGGTGATCGAGGCCACGCAACGCCCGGCGATCATCCTCGCGCCGAACAAGACGCTGGCCGCCCAGCTCTATGGTGAGTTCAAGAACTTCTTCCCCGACAATGCCGTCGAATATTTCGTCAGCTATTACGACTACTATCAGCCGGAAGCCTACGTCCCGCGCACCGACACCTATATCGAGAAAGACTCCTCCATCAACGAGCAGATCGACCGCATGCGCCACTCGGCGACGCGTGCGCTGCTGGAGCGCGACGACGTCATCATCGTGGCGTCGGTGTCGTGCATCTACGGTATCGGTTCGGTGGAAACCTACACCGCGATGACCTTCGCGCTGAAGAAGGACGAGCGCATCGACCAGCGCCAGCTGATCGCCGACCTCGTGGCGCTGCAATACAAGCGTACCCAGCACGATTTCACGCGCGGCACCTTCCGGGTGCGCGGCGACGTCATCGACATCTTCCCGGCCCACTATGAAGACCGCGCCTGGCGCGTGAACCTGTTCGGCGACACCGTGGAGAGCATCGAGGAGTTCGATCCGCTCACCGGCCACAAGCAGGACGAGCTCGAATTCATCAAGATCTACGCCAACTCACACTACGTGACGCCGCGGCCGACGCTGATCCAGGCGATGAAGTCGATCAAGGAAGAGCTGAAGTGGCGGCTCGAGCAGCTGCACAATCAGGGCCGCCTCCTGGAAGCGCAGCGGCTGGAGCAGCGCACCACCTTCGATCTCGAAATGATGGAAGCCACGGGAAGCTGCGCCGGCATCGAGAACTATTCGCGCTATCTCACAGGCCGCCGGCCGGGCGAGCCGCCGCCGACTTTGTTCGAATATGTGCCGGACAATGCGCTGGTGTTTGCCGACGAAAGCCATGTGTCGGTGCCGCAGATCGGCGCCATGTTCAAGGGCGACTTCCGCCGCAAGGCGACGCTGGCGGAATACGGTTTCCGCCTGCCCTCCTGCATGGACAACCGGCCGCTGCGCTTCGAGGAATGGGACATGATGCGCCCGCAATCGATCGCGGTGTCGGCCACGCCGTCCGGCTGGGAGCTGCAGGAATCCGGCGGCGTGTTCGTCGAGCAGGTCATTCGCCCCACCGGCCTGATCGACCCGCCGATCAATATCCGCCCGGCCCGCACCCAGGTCGACGATCTCTTGGGCGAAGTCCGCGCCACCGCGGCCCAGGGCTATCGCTCGCTGATCACCGTGCTGACCAAGCGCATGGCCGAAGACCTGACAGAGTTTTTGCATGAGCAGGGCATTCGCGTGCGCTATATGCATTCGGACATCGACACCATCGAGCGCATCGAGATCATCAGGGATCTTCGCCTCGGCGCATTCGATGCGCTGGTCGGCATCAACCTGCTGCGCGAAGGTCTCGACATTCCCGAATGCGCGCTGGTCGCCGTGCTCGATGCCGACAAGGAAGGCTTCTTGCGTTCGGAGACGTCGCTGATCCAGACCATCGGCCGCGCCGCGCGCAATGTCGACGGCCGCGTCATCCTCTATGCCGACCAGATGACCGGCTCGATGCAGCGCGCCATCGCCGAGACCGATCGCCGCCGCGAGAAGCAGGTGGAATACAACACGCTGCATGGCATCACGCCGGAAAGCGTGAAGAAGTCGATCGGCGACATCCTCAACTCGGTCTATGAAGGCGACCGCGTGCTGGTGGATATCGGTGGCGGCATGGCCGAGGACGCCATCACCATCGGACACAATTTCGAAGCCGTGCTGGCCGATCTGGAAGTGCGGATGCGCGAGGCCGCGGCCGACCTGAACTTCGAGGAAGCCGCGCGCCTCCGCGACGAGGTCAAGCGCCTGCGCGCCACCGAACTCGCCGTGGTCGACGACCCCACCGTCAAGCAGCGCGGCGTCGCCGCCCGCGGCGGTGCCTATAAGGGCGACAAGAAATATGGCGATGCCGCCAACCTGCCCGCGCGCCTCGACAAGGCCGCACAAGGCAAGGCGCGCAGCAAATACGGCAAGAGTTCATCAGCGGGCGGCGCCTCGTCGAAAGTGCACAAGCCCGGGCTCGACGAGATGGGCATCGCGAACTGGCATGAGGTGAAGCCCGCCCGCGGCAAGGAAGTCCAGCGTCCGCGCAAGCCGACACTCGACGAGATGGGCCCGGGCACCGAGAGCAAGATCTTCCAGCCGAAGAACAGCCGCGAGTCCGGGCCGGAGTTTGGACCGGCGCCAAGAAGCTCTGGCGGCGCGCCGGGGCATCGGGGCGGGTGGAAGAAGCGAAGCTGAACGCGCATTGACAATGTAAGGAATATTCCTTACATTCTTTTCTGCCCTCGCGATGCGGAGAGTGTTATGGCGCGCACGGCTTTCGAAGAACTGAGCACCATCACATCCAAGGGACAGACCACGGTCCCGAAATCGGTGCGTCAGGCCCTCGGGCTAAGCGAAGGCGACCAGATTGCGTTTCGCGTGGATGAATCTGGCGTGACCGTGCGACGCGCAGATGATGCGCAGGACGATCCGGCGCTCGGAGCGTTCCTGTCCTTTCTGGCGAAGGACATCGAAGATCACCCAGAGCGACTGCAGACAATGTCGCCGGACATGGTGAAGCACATCGCGAGCCTGACCGAAGGCATGGTGTTCGACCCCAACGAGCCCATCGACGGCGACGTCGATCTCTGAACGCGCCATGATCATCAACGGATGGACGGTTTACTTTCATCCGCTGTTTCTGGATCGGATGGCGCAGCTTGTTGCCGGTGTCGATCGCGACAAGAAAAAGCATCCGGCGGACTACACCAGGAGACCAAACGCGAAGCTCTTGAACGCGATCCAGACCATCACATTCGATCGCATCCCGCACGACCCGACAGACAGGCGTTACCGACTCGGCGGCACGCTCGGGGAGGAGCGCAAGCACTGGTTTCGCGACAAGTTCGGCAACGGCCGCTTCCGGCTGTTCTTCCGCTATGACCTGCGTGCCAAGATCATCGTCTATGTCTGGGTCAATGACGAGACGACGCTGCGGACATACGGCACCAAGTCCGATGCCTATGCGGTATTCGCGTCGATGCTGAACGACGGCAACCCGCCGGATAGCTGGGATCGGCTATTGGACGCGAGCAAGAAACCAGACGTGCAGAAACGTGTCGAGGAAATGTTGCGAAAAATCGATAAGGATTGAGCGAAAGTAGCCAGCTCGATCGGGCTCATTTCCCGAGTTTGTCATGACGGCCTCGTGCCGGGCATCCGAATCCGAGAGACAAATGCGACGGTGCATGCGCGGGCCTGTTGAACCGTTTCGGCGTCCCGCCAACCAATCATGATGCGCGGCCATCACGCCGCATCACGGCGGCAAGTGGCAATGACCGAGTGGCAGTTGGCGATGACCGAGATCAGTGCCCTCAAGAAGCGGCTCGACGACGTCACGCGCGACCACGGCAGAACCCGCGACTATCTGGTCGGGCTGGCATCGGGCATGGTGGCTGCGCTGGCGGCCGCGCTGTTCGAGCAATACGGCAGGACGGCCAGCAACATCTATACCCAGATCATCGTCCTCGTGATCGGTTTTGTCCTCGTCCGCCGCGTCATGCGCTGGACGCTGAAAGGCTGACGCTCACTTCCCCGCTGACGGCGCCACATCCGCGACCTGGCCGCTGCGCTTGAGCGCTTCGGCGACGAAGCCCGAGGCCTTCATCTCCTCGACGAAGGCCTTGAGATAGGCGACGCCGGCCGTGCGCGGTCTGTCGGCGATGCGCGGCATGGCCATCGCCTGCTGTATCTCCTGGAAATGGCCGGACATCACGCGCATCTCCGGATGGTCCTTGGCATAGGCATCGAGCTGCTGGCGGACGCCAGCGGCGGCATCGAGCTTCTCGTCGAGAAACTTGCGGATCATCGCGCTGCCGCCGCCGACATCGGCGCGCAGCACGGTGGCGTGTTTGACGGTGCGGGTGAGATAGAGGTCGTAGGCCGAGCCGAGGCCGACCGACATTCTGATGCCGTCCTTGTCGACGTCGTCGACGGTCTTCAGCGGCGAATGCACGGGGACCATGTAGGTGCCCTCGATAATCACATAGGGCGCGGTGAAGATGATCTCCTGCGCACGCACCGGCTCGATGGCGATGAAGCCGACATCCCAGGCGCCGGCCCTAGCGCCCTCGAACACCTTGCCCGCCGCGTCATAAGGCACATAGTCCACGGCGACGCCGAGGCGCTTCGCCAGCTCGGCGGCGAGATCCGCGGAGACGCCGTGCGGCGCGCCGTCCGGCCCCTTCTGGGCCAGGACGCTATTACCGTAATTGATCGCGGCGCGCAGCTTTCCGGTGGGGACGAGATCGCGCAGCACCTCGGGCGATGCCTGAACGGATTGGACCGCGGGCTGGGCGAAGGCCGGGGCTGCAGCGGTCATGAACAGCACCATCCATCGCAATACACGCATCGCAGGCTCCCCGGTTTCGGCGCGACCATGCCTGCAAAGCCGGCGCGCGACAATCGGCCACCTGGGAACTTCGACGACCGTGCGATCTGCCCGGCGCGACGGGCTGTTGTTCGGCAGGCGGATTGGATGGCTGATATGCCCGGCCGGGAATGCCTGTTATCGCACTGCGCGAGCGTCTACACTGGTGTCCGTTGGCGCAATGGGTGGCTCGACGTGTTCAACGGTTTCTACAAATGCGACTACCGGGCGGGCGACGTGGTCGGCCGCAGCGTCATGTATTGCAAGGACGGCCGCATGCTGGGCGGCAACACCGCTTTCGCCCATGTCGGCACCTATGAAGAGGCCGATGGCGCCATCCATGCGGTGATCCATGGCCAGCGCCACCACATCGACTCGCAATTTCGCACGCTCTATGGCGACGACGACGGCTCCATCCGCGTGCGTGGCCTGCATGACGGCAAGAACTACAGGTTCACCGGCGGCGATATGCAGGGCCGTGGGCCGGCCTTCGAGTCGGTGATGACACGGCTCGACGAAGACGACTTCCCGGATACCGGCACGGTGGGCGATGGCGGCATCGCCAATGGACTGTATTCGTTGCACATGAAAACCCTCGACGGCGTCGAGGACGGGCTGACCGGTGTGATGCTGCTGTTCGACGGCCGCATTCTTGGCGGCGATGCGCGCTTCTATTATCTCGGCGCCTATGGTTCGTCCGGCGGCCGCTGGAAGGGCGAAATCGTCAATCAGGAACATACGCCCACAGCCGGCGGGAGTACGATCTTCGCCGGCTATGAAGTGGGCATCGGCTTTTCCGGCAGCTGTAGCGACGGCTGCGCGGCGTTCGAAGCCACCGCCCTCGCCGGCAAGCGCAGCCTGCGCCTGAAGGCCGAGCTGTCGCTGCTGCACAAGGCGTGAGACGTTAGCTGGCTCGCGTTAGTATCTTGCGTTCGACCGGGTGGATGTCGATCGCCCGTAACTGTCCCATCCGCAGCACATCGATTTCGATCGCGCGAGCGATGCGATCACGATCCAGAATCCGGATCAGGTCATCGACGCCATTCACCGGCACATGATCGAGCGCGATCACGACGTCGCCGGGCAGCAGACCAGCTCTCGCCGCGGGACCCTCGGGATCGATCTGGTCGAGCAGCGCGCCCATGGTGTTCTCCACACCGGCGAGCACCGCATGGCGACGCGGGATCGGCGCAGTCTGGCCGGACACCCCGATGAAAGCGCGGCGGACATAGCCGTGACGGATGATCTCCGACAGCACGAATTGTGCGGTGTTACTGGCGACCGCAAAGCAGATACCTTGCGCGCCCTGGATGATCGCGGTGTTGATACCGATCACCTCGCCCCGCGACGATACCAAGGGGCCACCGGAATTGCCGGGATTAAGCGCGGCATCGGTCTGGATCACGTCCTCGATCGAGCGCCCGCTCTCCGAGCGGATCGACCGGCCGAGCGCCGAGACGACCCCCGCAGTGACGGTGGATTCGAAGCCGAGCGGATTGCCGATGGCAACGACCAGCTGGCCGCGTCTCAGGTTCTTGGAATTGCCCAGACCGGCATAGCGCAAATCGCGTGCGCCATCGGCCCGCAGCAAAGCGAGATCGGTATCAGGGTCGGCGCCGAGCACGCGCGCTTCGGTGACGACGCCTTCGGTGTCGCGCAGGCGGATGTGCCTGGAATTGCCGACGACATGGCTGTTGGTCAGCACAAGGCCGTCCGGCGAGATGACAATGCCGGAGCCGAGCCCGCCGCGCCCGCGCGCATTGGACGTCTTCGCGCCGGTCTCGACGCGCACGACCGCGGGGCCGACGCGTTCTGTGACCCCGATCACGGCGTTGGAATAGGCATCGAGCAGCGCCGCATCATTCTGCACTGCGGCAACGCCAGGTGTCCCGGAATCGTCATCGACGGGATGTGTGGTGATATCAAGCATGGCGGTGCTTCCTTTGTGATTTAAATGGCCCCGGCGCGTACCACCGCAAGTGCAGTGCAGGTGCAGCATGCGCAGCGCACATGGCCGGCCCGCATTCCGCTTTAGCCGCAGGTCTGTTCAAACCGTGACTTTACGCCGCAGCTCCGCGCACCTATGTTTTGCGCGCGGCTGTCGATGGTGATGAGCGCTGTTCAAGGGAAGAAACCACGATGGCCAAACAACCCTGGTATCGCGTTCTCTATATCCAGGTGCTGATCGCGATCGCGATTGGCGTAACGGTCGGTTACTTCTATCCGGATGCTGGCAAGGCCCTGAAGCCGCTCGGTGACGGCTTCATCGCACTGATCAAGATGATGATCGCGCCGGCGATCTTCTGCACCGTTGTGCACGGAATCGCCTCGATCGGCGACATGAGCAAGGTCGGCCGCATCGGCGGCAAGACGCTGCTGTATTTCGAAACGGTCTCCACCGTAGCGCTGCTGATCGGCCTCTTGGTCGGTCACTTCCTGCAGCCCGGCGCCGGCTTCAATATCGATCCCTCCACGTTAGACGCGAAATCCGTGGCCAGCTATGTCAGCCGTGCCAAGGAGGAGAGTTTCGTCGGCCATCTGATGGCGATCATTCCGACATCCTATTTCGACTCGCTGGCCAAGGGCGATCTGCTGCAGGTGCTGCTGGTCGCGATCCTCTCCGGCTTCGCGATCTCCCATATGGGCAAGCCCGGCGAAAAGATCGCCGAAGGTATCGATCTCGCCGGGAAGATGTTCTTCCGCATCATCGGCATGATCGTCCAGCTCGCACCGATCGGCGCATTCGGCGCAATGGCCTTCACCATCGGCTCGTTCGGCCTCGGCGCCCTCGTCAATCTCGGCTATCTGATCTTCACCTTCTATCTGGCCTCGCTGCTGTTCGTGCTGCTGGTGCTCGGCGGTATCGCGCGTGCCTTCGGCTTCTCGATCCTGCGTTTCATCGGCTACATCAAGGACGAGCTGCTGATAGTGCTCGGCACCTCGTCGTCCGAGACCGTGTTGCCGCGCATGATCACCAAGATGGAAGCCCTGGGCGCATCGAAGCCGGTGGTCGGCCTCGTGATCCCGACCGGCTACAGCTTCAATCTCGACGGCACCAATATCTATATGACGCTGGCGACGCTGTTCCTGGCGCAGGCCACCAACACGCATCTCACCTTCGGCCAGATGGCCGCGGTGCTCGGCGTGGCGATGCTGACATCGAAGGGCGCATCGGGCGTCACCGGTGCAGGCTTCGTGACGCTGGCTGCAACGCTGTCGATCATCCCCGATATTCCGATCACCGCACTGGCCATTATCGTCGGCATCGACAAGTTCATGAGCGAATGCCGCGCGCTCACCAATCTGATCGGCAACGGCGTCGCCACCATCGTCATCAGCCGCTGGGAGGGCGAACTCGATCGCCATCAGCTCCACGAGGCGCTGCTGCATCCAATCGATTTCGGCGAAGAGATGGAGAGTCGGCCGTTGGGAGAGCTGCCGAAAAAATCGGCCGCCTGATCGCCCTATCTAGGGCACCCGATCCGGCATCAGCGCCGTTACTGCCTCTGCGCTGTCCTCGGCACCCGACAGCAACAGATATTGCCCGCCCTGCAACGTTGCGGCGCTCGCCACGACGACGGCTCGCTTCGGACAGATGCCGAGGCAACTCGTCAGTACAACGCGAGGACTTTTCACGTCCTGCTTCGCGCTGCGACGTTTCAGGTCCGACTTGAGAGATTTGCGCAACGCCTTGCCGTCATCGATGCGACCGAGGCACTTCTTGCAGACAAGGACGGGCGGCGCGCGGCGCAAGCGGGCAGTGACGACGGGTTTACTGGCCATCCTTAATTTATAGACACCGCCCGCTGCATTACGATTACCCCGAACGGCGGTTGCTGGTGTTCTGCGTGAGATTGCCGTGCGCGGCCTGCTCGCGAATATTGTGCTTCTCGTCGTCGCGATGACCCTTGGTGTTATCGAGCGTGACCTTCGGCGCGCTGCCAGGTCCCTTATCGCTGCAGTTATCCTCGGGAACGGGCTGGATGTGCTTGGTCATCGGGAATCTCCCCTTGCAGATCGAGGGCAACGCAGCTGCTCAAGCTGCGTTCCTTAACCAGGCTCCAGCACATGAAATCGCCGTCAGCCGTTGAACCTTCCAGTGCCGTTGTTTGACGCATAAAATGTTGAGTGGGGGCGCTGCATGAAAATCGCGTTGCTGATCTTGCTGGGTCTGGTTCTGGGGTTGCTCGGCGGAGCCGCTTTGGGAATCGGCGCCGGTGTTGCCTGGGTCGAATTGTTCAAGACCAGTAATTTCGAGGGCTACAGCGCCATGCTGGTGTTTTTCACCTTCATGCCCATTGGCGCACTTCTCGGCGCCGTCGGCGGGGCCCTCCTGTTCGGCATCATGGCCGCCCGCAATGAAGATGTCGCCATGGGGCGGCTCCCCGTGCAGGACCGCGACCAGACATACCGGTAAGGTTATGCCGACGACAGAATGCAGCTTAACGTTTTGGTGAGCAGCTCCTCACCGCGAACATTTGTGCATTGCAAAATAATCCATTGAATTTAAGCGAAATTATATTACTTAAGCTTCCAAGCAATTTGTGCAGACCGCCCGGGCGACGTTGCTCCGGCGCGCAAGTGTTTTCAGCCATTTTCAGGACGATCCCAATGACAGAGCATAGCCTCTGGCGTTTTTCGCGCGCGTTGCATCGCGCCATCAATGAACGCCAGCTCGACCACCTCGCTGACATCATCGACGACAATATCGAATGGGCGGTCTACGGCCCGATCGACATGTTTCCGTTTCTCGGCGCACGCCACGGCAAAGCGGCCGTGCTCGATGTCTGCAAGCAGATCGCGGACAATGTGCGGGTGCATCGCTTCGAACGCGAGTCGATGATCCTTGGTGATGAGTCTGGCTCCGCAATGATGCGCTTCTCGCTGACCGCACTGGATTCGAACCGCCCCATCAGCCTGCGACTGGCACAATTCGCGCAGTTCAAGGCCGGGCGTCTGACCAGCATGCGCGTGGTCGTCGATACGTTCGACCTGGTCGAACAGGCATTGGGCCGGCCTATCCATCTGCCGAAGATCGCCTGAGCAGTATTGGCGACTGCCAATCGACAATGCTCATTCCCAGCGAAATGTTGCGACGCCACAATTCCGCCGGGCCTGATGGTATTATCTGCCAACCGATCCGCGATCTTGCTGGGCAGTGGGCACGATGGCTTCAGGATTCAGACCGAAATATTGGGCGCTTCTCGCAGCGCTCGGCGGAACCGCGTTGGCCTTTCCGGCTTACGCGCAAAACCCGTGGCGCGGCCTCGTCGACGTTGCGCCCCCTCCCGGCGAAATAGAGCAGGTCGATACGGCAGCCACTCCTCCTGCTGACGCACCGGAACCCGACTGGAGCCTCTTGAACACCGACGATTCGCCGACGGCGAAGGCATCGCTCCGCGAGAAGCGCTCGTCGCTGGTCGTCGGCAGCCCATCGTCCAGTTGGACGTCTAACGACAGCAACGGCGCATCGGCTCTCTCGGTCAAGCAATCGGTCACACCATTCTGGGATACGCGCGTCGGCGCCGATATCAATGTGGCGCGGCAGACTGCGCCGCACAGCGCAGCCGATGCCTACCGCAATCAATTCGGAGACGGCACGGCGCAGGCCCAATCGGGCGGCGCAGCCTGGGCGGCCGCGACCGCTCCCGGCGTGGGCTCAATCTGGGACAAGACGGCAATCGAAGCCCGCGTCGATCCGGGTGCAGATCAGACCAAACTTGGTACTTCGCTCAGCAAGTCGGTGCCCATTGCCGGTGATCAGTACTCTCTGACGCTGCAGAGCGGCTACAACGTGATCCAGCAAGGCAGCATTCCGGCCATTGGCTATAATGGTCGCCCCACGCGAAGCTACGAGACCGACCAGCTTGCGCGGTTCAACATTACCGATACGGGCACCAGCTTCATCGCAGGGCAATCGCTCGCCACCACCGACGATAAATGGCTGCGCAAGTTCGGCGCCGAGCAGAAGCTGTTTGGCGGCGTCAACGTCTCCGGATCGATCAGCGAGACGGTTCAGGGCGTGACCAACAAGACATTCTCGGCCGGCTTCAAGCACAGTTGGTAAAGCAAGTTTTAATAACTTTGCCAGATGATTGCCGGCAAAGATCGGCGCCCCGCCGCATATTCGCCGCGATCTCGTCAAAATCCACTGCGCAGATGGACACGTAAATTTGTCGTGCGGGGGACCGCGCTCGCTCACTGTGAAGTTCACTTCGCACAAACAAGGAAGAGCTGATGAGTGCCATTCGTTCAGAACAGACGGAAGCCAAAGATGACGACAGCAACCTCGCCGCTGTGTCTGAAGTCGAAGCGGGTATCCGCGACTTCGTGCGCAATGATATCGCCTACCTCCGTCGTCCGGTGCCTGGCATGGTGAACAATTCAAGCGAAACCACAACCAGCACCGATGCGCCTCTGGAAGCCACCACCGAAGCGACCGTCAACAGCGTCAACTCGCTGATCCAGCGCGTCGCCGGCACCTCGCTCGGTGAGATCGAGAAGCTGGTTTCCGAACTCGAAAGCCTGCGTGACCTGCTCCATGCCGAAGGCCAGCGCGTCCAGCGCGAGATCTCCGGTTACGCCCAGCTCAGCCAGGCCGCAATGAAGTCGACCCGCCTGATTGCCGACAATGTCGCGCAGTGGAAGCGCACCGCTGACGGTCTGCGCCACGACTGATCGACGCCAGGCCAACCAGATCAAAAGCCGCCGTCCCGAAAGGGCGGCGGCTTTTTCGTGAGCGACTTCAATTGAACTTTATTGGTTCCGTTCCCGACCAACGGTTACGCAGCACCTGTGAACTGCTCTTGGGGGGAATTGATTCGTGGAGACCATCCGGCCGAACAACACCGATCCGATTCCGGCGCGCAACAGCGCGCCCAGGATGGGGACCATTATCTTGCGTTTTGTCGGGTTGCTGTTCGTGGCCGTGGCGCTGCTCGCCTGGGCCTGGAGTCGCTGAGGTCGCGATCATCGACCTCACGCGCGAGAAAACCAGCGCAGCTCGGCGCGGGTCTGGTTAGCAAATCGTAAAAATTACTCGCTGACGACTGCGCTGCTCTCGAGCGTATAGGCGCCATCGGCATAACCCTTGACCACCATGCAGGTGGCCAGCATCACCGCAAGCGTCACACTCGCAAAGATAAAGCCCACGAATTTCAGTCCGGTGCGGTCAGCCATTGTCGTCCCCAAATAGTCCTGCAACGTCGTCTCAGTCGCCATATGCGTGAGTCGCAGATCACGCTCACAAGGTTCAGAACCCCTTAACAGCGTTCGGGTTCCACCGATAAAATTTGAAATGGTTAAGCCGCGCCACCCCGTTGCGGCAGGAAGACCGAACCGAGGAAGCTGTAGACCTCCTCGCCGCGCTGATTAACGGCAACGTTCTTCGACTGCAAGATGCCCCATCCCGGACGTGTCGCGGTCGCGCGCACGGAAACGACCTCACTGCTATAGGTCAGGGTGTCGCCCGCAAGAACAGGCCGGACCCAGCGCAGATCACGAAAGCCGGGCGATGGGCCACCGACTGGAGGCTCTTCGCCACGCGCTTCGGCTTCCGCCTTTGCGCGCTGGCCATCGGCCACCAGCAACTTCATGCACATCGACGCCACGTGCCAGCCCGACGCTGCAAGACCGCCGAACAGCGACGTGCGACCGGCCTCTTCATCGAGATGGAATGGCTGTGGATCGAATTGTTCGGCAAAAGCCTTGATCGACTCCGCCGTGAACGTGAACGATCCGAGCTCACGGCGCATACCGATTTGGATGTCTTCCAGATAGCGCATGCTGCGACCCTAGTTCCCGGCGGCGGCTTCACGCCGCCCGACCATGATCGGGGTGATCATCTCGGAAATCGTCTGCCCCTTGGCATTGCGTGTGCTGAACTTGAATTTGACGATGCCCAAGGTCGGCCGGCTTTGCGATGCGCGCGCCTCGATCACTTCGACATCCAGCGTCAGATCGTCGCCCGGACGAAACGGCGCGAGCCATCGCATCTGATCCACGCCTGGCGACCCCATCGATGCGGTCTTGTGCAGAAACCCGTCATAGATCATCCGCATCATCAGCGAGCACATGTGCCAGCCTGAGCCGGCAAGCCCCTTCAGCATCGACGCACTCGCCGCATCCTCGTCGAGATGCATGGGCTGCGGGTCATATTCCCGCGCATATGCAACAATCTCGTCGCGGGTGATGTGACGCGGCCCAAATGTGCCGAAATGGCCGGGCTTAAAATCTTCAAATGTCAGGGTCATAATGGGGGATGCCGTCGAGGAAGCCTGATTGTGGCCGTTATTTGCAGCAATCTCAACCCGGTCGCTTGCATGGCTTTCCCGCGATCCTGCCCGTCAACGTCGTCGGGCCAGGACATTTGAAGCCGTTTGTCGATGCGATTGAATTTGTCATACATCTACCGGGCGGGGGATTTCACGATGTTCGAATTTCGGGATCTGTTTCAGTGGGACCGTTTCATTACGCCCACAATCATCAAGACGTTCTACTGGCTGGTGATCGCACTGATCATTCTGTTCGGCATTTCCGGGATATTTTCGGGTCTCGCCGCAATGGCCATCAGCCCGTTTGGCGGCTTTATCCTCGTGATGTCGAGCCTTGCCAGCGTGATCGTCGGCATCATCTTCGCGCGCATCGGGGCTGAGTTCGTCCTGATCGTATTCCGCATCAACGAACATCTCGGCGCGATACGGGATCAGGGGCAGACGTTGGGTCAGCACCAGCAGTATTAAGTGCTTGAATCCCGCTCCTCGGTCATGTGAGGAGCGGGGCCAAGACGCTTAGGTATTCAAGACGCTTAGGTATTCAGGACACTTAGGTATTGAACCGGAAATGCAGTACGTCGCCATCGGCGACGACATATTCCTTGCCTTCCAGCCGCAGCTTGCCGCCATCGCGCGCGCCAGCTTCGCCACCGAGCCTGACATAATCCTCATAGCCGATGGTTTCCGCGCGGATGAAGCCCTTCTCGAAATCCGTGTGGATGACGGCTGCAGCCTGCGGTGCCTTGGTGCCCTGGGTGATGGTCCAGGCACGGGCTTCCTTGGGACCGACGGTGAAATAGGTGATGAGATGCAGCAGCGAATAGCCCGCGCGGATCAGGCGATCGAGGCCCGCTTCTTCGAGCCCGAGCGTATCGAGGAATTCCGCACGTTCGGCACGTGACAGAGTCGCGATCTCGGATTCGATCTTGGCGGAGATGGCGACCGCAACCGCGCCCTCCTTCGCAGCATGTTCTGCAACCCGCTTCGAATATTCGTTGCCTTCGCCCGCCGCGCCTTCTTCAACGTTGCAGACATAGAGAACGGGCTTGGAGGTGAGCAGACCGAGCATGCCGAACGCGCGCTCTTCCTCGGGCTTGCGCTCGAGAAAACGCGTCGGCTTGCCGTCGCGCAACAGCACCAAAGCGCGCTGGACCAGATCGAGCTGTTCCTTGGCGTCCTTGTCGTTGCCCTTGGCCTTCTTGGTCAGGTTGTCGATGCGCTTCTCGCAGGAATCCAGATCCGCGAGCATCAGCTCGGTCTCGATGATCTCGATATCGGCGAGCGGATCGATCTTGCCTTCGACATGGGTGATGTCGTCATCGATGAAGCAACGCACCACATGAGCGACGGCATCGACTTCGCGGATGGTGGCGAGGAACTGATTGCCAAGGCCTTCGCCCTTCGACGCGCCCTTCACCAGGCCGGCGATATCCACGAAGGTCAGACGCGTCGGGATGATCTGCTGCGACTTGCCAATCTCGGACAATTTGTCGAGACGCTTGTCCGGCACCGCGACTTCACCGACATTCGGCTCGATGGTGCAGAACGGATAGTTCGCAGCCTGTGCGGCCGCGGTTTCGGTGAGCGCATTGAACAGCGTCGATTTGCCGACATTCGGCAACCCGACGATCCCGCATTTGAATCCCATGATCCTGTCCTAATTCTTCGACGGCTTCTCAGCAGAGCCGTTGTCGTCCTTCGACGTGAAACCCTTGGCCTGCATCGTCAGATGTACCTTGTTCTGAAACGACGAGTCCTGACCACCGACCAGCAAGCTTACATGCTCGGTCACCGCGTCGCTGAACGCTTCGAGCTGCGACCGTTCGGCCTTGGCGAAATCGCTCAGCACGTGATTATGCACCAGTTCCTTGGCACCGGGATGTCCGATGCCGAGGCGAACGCGCCGATAGTCGTTGCCGATATGCGCGGAGATCGAGCGCAGACCGTTATGTCCGGCGATGCCGCCGCCGATCTTCACGCGCACCTTGGCGAATGGCAGTTCGAGCTCGTCGTGAAACACGGCGATGTCGCCGAGTGAAATCTTCAAATAGGCGGACGCTTCCTGAACTGAGCGGCCGGAGTCGTTCATGAAGGTCATCGGCTTCAGCAGGATGACGCGTTCGCCGTCCAGCGTGCCTTCGGAGGTCTCGCCCTGAAAGCGACGGCGCCACGGTCCAAAACCGTGACGCCGCGCGATGTCGTCGAGAACCATGAACCCGATATTGTGCCGGTTGCCCTGGTATTTCGCACCAGGGTTTCCGAGACCAACAAAGAGAAGCATGACGCGGAGCTCCGCGCCGGATTACTTCTTCTTCGCCGGAGCGGCGGCAGCGGCCGGGGCCTTGGCGCCGGCAGCCGGAGCCTTGGCACCAGCCGCGGCGGGAGCCGCAGCAGCAGCCGCAGGGGTCGCAGCTTCTTCACCATAGCCCGACGGAGGCACGATGGTGACCAGCGTCAGGTCGGCATCGCGAGCCAGCGTCTTCACGCCCTTCGGCAGAACGACGTCGGTGATGTGCAGCGACGTGCCGATATCAAGCTGGCTGACATCAACTTCGAGGAACTGCGGAATGCTCTCGGCTTCGGCTTCCAGTTCGATCGTGTGGGTCACGATGTTGATGGTGCCGCCACGCTTCACGCCCGGAGCGCTTTCAGCACCCTTGATGTGCAGCGGAACGCTGACGCGGATGGTCGCGCCTTCGCCGAGGCGGAGGAAGTCGACGTGGAGCGGGAAATCCTTGACCGGATCGAGGTGGAAGTCGCGCGGGATCACGCGGTGCTTCTTGCCCTCGAGCTCGATGTCGTAAATCGTGGTGAGGAACCGGCCGGCCAGAATGCGCTGGCGCAGTTCGGCGTCATTCACCGAAATCGCCACCGGGGGCTTGTTGTCACCATAGATCACTCCGGGCACTCGGCCGGCGCGACGCTCTGCCCGTGCGGCCCCCTTGCCGCCGACCGGACGTGAGGTCGCCTTCAATTCCTTGACGGTCGCCATCGTGTAAGTCCTTGTTTTCTAAAAAGTTAAAGGCCGCAATGCGGCCCGTTTCCACGCTGCAGCAAGCCTCCAGGGGTGCGGGGGCTGCGGACGTGGGCGGCTTCTACCGCCGAAACGCCAAAAAGACAAGGAAATGACGGGCCTTTTCTTCGTCTGCAGGGCCCTTCCAGGGGCCTATTTAGCCATCTTCGCGCAGGTAACCCGATCTCCGGCCGCCGCGTGCAGGCGCCGGCAGAGCCGTCCACTCAGCCACCGAGCTTGGCTTCGAGTGCCGCGATCCGGGCCTTCAGCGCCTCGTTCTCCTCGCGGGCGATCCGGGCCATGTCCTTGACCGCCTCGAACTCCTCGCGCTTCACGATATCGAGATCGCGCAGGATCTTCTCAGCCTGGTTGCGCACAACCGCATCGACCTCGCGCTTGACGCCCTGGGCTGCACCGGCAGCATCGTTCATCAGGCGGCCGATCTCGTCGAAGAACCGATTGTTGGTCTGGGTCATGGCAAGAACTCCGGTCGGATGAACAAACACGCGGCATTAGGTTGTAGATCGACAATGGCGATCCCGGCTGCGCAGTTCAAGTATCGCCTGTCTTTCGCGTTCACAACTGCCCAGGTCCCTTAATTCGTCACAAGCCAATGCTTTACTGGCGGCGTCCGGAGCCGTAAGCCCACCACATGCCATTCCTGACCATCGCCTTCCCCGTTTTCGATCCGGTCGCCATCGCGCTCGGCCCGATTGTCATTCGCTGGTACGCGCTGGCCTATATCGGCGGCATTGTACTCGGCTGGATCTATGCCCGCGCGCTGATCAAGAGCACGAAGTTATGGGGCGGCCCCTCGCCGATCTCGCTTCTCGATTTCGACGACTTCATCCTCTGGGTGACCATCGGCATCATCGTCGGCGGCCGCACCGGCTATGTGCTGTTCTACAATCTCGACTTCTTCATCGCCCATCCCGCCGAGATCTTCGAGCTGTGGAAGGGCGGCATGTCGTTCCATGGCGGCTTCATGGGCTGCGTCTTTGCCGTATTTCTGTTCTGCTGGAAGCGCGGGCTGTCGGTCCTGTCGCTCGGCGACATCACCTGCGCGGTCGGCCCGATCGGCCTGTTGCTCGGGCGCCTCGCCAATTTCATCAACAGTGAATTGTGGGGCCGGCATGCCGACGCCAGCGTGCCCTGGGCGATGGTGTTTCCCAATGGCGGGCCACTGCCGCGCCACCCCAGCCAGCTCTATGAAGCCGGACTTGAGGGTATCGTACTGTTTCTCATTCTGGCCCTGATGATCCGGGCCGGCGCGCTGAAGCGCCCCGGACTGATCCTCGGCGCCTTCATCTTTTTTTATGCGCTGGCGCGTATTACAGGAGAATTCTTCCGCGAGCCGGACCCGCAACTCGGATTTCTGTGGGGTGGGCTCACCATGGGCATGCTGCTCTCCGTGCCGATGATATTTGTGGGACTCGTTTTGATGGTGCGTGCCTGGCGCAAGCCGCAGGCATCGCTCGAATTGAGTCCGGGCAAGAAGGCCTGATGTGACCGAACAATCGCCGCTGCTGGATGAAATCAAGCGCCTGATCAAGTCGACCGGACCGATGCCGGTGTGGCGCTACATGCAGCTCTGCCTGACCCATCCGCAACACGGCTACTACATTTCACGCGATCCGCTGGGCCGCGAGGGCGACTTCACGACATCGCCGGAAGTCAGCCAGATGTTCGGCGAGCTGCTCGGCCTGTGGTCGGCTTCGGTCTGGCGGGCCATGGGCGCGCCACCTTTTGTGCACCTGATCGAGCTTGGCCCCGGACGCGGCACCATGATGGCCGACGCGTTACGTGCACTGCGCGTGCTGCCGCCGCTGTATCAGGCGTTGAATGTGCATCTCGTCGAGATCAATCCCGTACTACGCGAAAAGCAGAAGGCAACGCTGTCCGGCGCCCGCAACGTCACCTGGCACGACAGTATCGAAACCGTCCCCGCGGGGCCGTCGATCATCCTCGCCAATGAATATTTCGATGTGCTGCCGATCCATCAGGCCGTGAAGCGTGAAAGCGGCTGGCACGAGCGCATGGTGGATATCGACAGCAATGGACAGCTGATGTTCAGCGCGTCAACCGATCCGCTGCCGCGCTTCGACGTGCTGCTGCCCCCGCTGGCGCGCGCAGCCCCTGTCGGCGCGGTGTTCGAATGGCGCCCCGATACCGAGATGATGAAGATTGCCAGCCGCGTCCGCGACGAAGGCGGCGCGGCCCTCGTTATCGACTACGGCCATATGCGCAGCGACGCCGGCGACACCCTGCAGGCCATCGCGCAGCACAGCTACGCCGACCCGCTGAAGAATCCCGGTCAGGCCGACATCACCGCACATGTGGATTTCCAGGCGCTCGGCCGCGCGGCAGAAGATGTCGGCGCCCGCGTCCACGGGCCGGTGACGCAAGGCGAATTCCTCAAGCGCCTCGGCATCGAGACGCGCGCGCTGACCCTGATGGCCAAGGCCACGCCGGAAGTTTCCGAAACCGTCTCGGGCGCACTGAAACGCCTGATCGACAGCGGCCGCGGCGGCATGGGCTCGATGTTCAAGGTGGTCGGCATCTCCGATCCCAATATCGACACGCTGGTGGCACTGAGCGACGACACCGGCATCGAGGCCCCGACATCATGACGTTCACATCGCCCTTGCTGTCAGCCATTCCCGGCCTGCGCCATGCTTTCTTCACGCGCGAAGGCGGCGTCTCCGAAGGCATCTATGCCGGCCTCAATGGCGGGCTCGGATCGCATGACGATCCCGCGCATGTGGCGGAGAACCGCCGGCGCATGGCGGCGGAGATGGGCGTCGCCCCCCTGCATTTCCTCACCGCCTATCAGGTGCACTCACCCGATGTCGCCGTCGCCACGGCACCGTGGGATGGAGATTCGCGCCCGCGCGTCGATGCGATGGTGACGAAGGTCGAGGGCCTGGCGCTCGGCGTCACGACGGCCGATTGCGGACCGGTGCTGTTTGCCGATCCCAAGGCGCGCGTCATTGGTGCCGCTCATGCCGGCTGGAAGGGCGCTCTCACCGGCGTGCTCGAAACCACTATTTCCGAAATGGAGAAACTTGGTGCCGACCGTTCCGACATTGTGGTCGCGATCGGCCCGCTGATCCGCCAGCCAAGCTATGAGGTCGGCGCCGAATTCGTCGAGCGCTTCACGCAGTCCGATGCCGGTTTTACCCGGTTCTTCATTCCCTCGGTCCGCGCCGGACATTCCATGTTCGACCTCGGCGGCTTCATCCGGACGCGGCTGGAGCGGGCCGGTATTGCCATCATCGACGACACCGGCATCGACACCTATCCCGACGAGAACCTGTTCAGCTATCGCCGGTCTGTGCATCGGAAAGAGCCGGATTACGGCCGCCAGATCCACGCCATCGTTCTCGAACGCTAACCTGGGCGTTAACGCATCGTTATCCTTAACGCGGCCGAACTGCCTCAAACTGAACGCGAATTGTCGGGGAGCAGTGACCGTTTCGGTCACCCTGGAAAGACCCGTGGCCATGCTGCCCTAGACCTTAACGCATTTTAACGATATCGCTCGACCTGTCCGGCGCCGCATGCGGCAAACGGACGGAAGTCGGGACGCCCTATGCGATTTTCTGCCCTTACGACCGATCGAGCCAGATCGCGCCTGATCCAGGCTGCGCTGTCGCTGACCGTAGCGTTCGGGCTTGCCGGCTGCGCCAATGTCCCCAATTCGGGCGGCGCCGTGAATGCGCAGGCCAGCCTTTCCAGCCCGACAGGCGCTACAGTCGCATTCGAGTCCATAGACGGGCCGCCGCCGCAGGTGTTCGACCGGATGGTCAACCTTTTGGATAGTGAAGCGCGCCTGCGCAACCTCGCGGTTGTATCGCGCAAGGACAGCGCTGCTTTCCGGGTCCGTAGCTATCTCGCGGCCCAGGTTCGCGGCGGTCAAACCTCGATCGCCTGGGTCTGGGACGTCTATGACCGCGACCAGAATCGCGCTTTGCGCCTGAGTGGCGAGGAACAGGCTGGCAAGGGCGGACGCGACGCCTGGGCCGCGGCTGACGACCTTGTCCTGCGGCGGATCGCGCAAGCGGGGCTCACTGGTCTCAATGGTATGATCAACGGGACCATGCCCGGCGATCAGGAGCCGGCCCCGGTGTTACGTGGCAACGGACCCGCCATCGCAAGCACTGATGAATTGCCCGTGCAGGCCACCGCATTTGCCGAGACGCGCTGACTTCAGCTCACGTTAAGCAGAGGCCCGTTTTTACGCAGGAAAACAGCGCGCCACGGGTTGCCAGCGGACCGTCGACCTTGATATCACCTCGCTCAACTAGACGAGTTCTTGTGGGTAATCCGATATGCTGAACGTTGTATCCACCAAGCCGCGGGGAGACGCGTCGATGTCGGCCAAGAACGGTTCGATCAAACTGGTCGCCGGTAATTCCAATCCTGCCCTTGCGCAGGAAATCGCGACCGCGCTGAATATCCCGCTGACCAAGGCCAGCGTCCGGCGCTTCGCCGACATGGAAATCTTTGTCGAGATCCAGGAAAACGTCCGCGGGTCCGACGTCTTCATTCTTCAATCCACGTCGTTCCCGACCAACGACCATCTGATGGAATTGCTGATCATCACCGATGCGCTACGCCGCGCTTCCGCGCGCCGCATCACCGCGGTGATCCCCTATTTCGGCTACGCCCGCCAGGATCGCAAGGCCGGTGGCCGCACCCCGATCTCGGCCAAGCTGGTCGCCAACATGATCACCCATGCCGGCGCCGACCGCGTCATGACGCTCGACCTGCATGCCGGACAGATCCAGGGCTTCTTCGATATCCCGACCGACAACCTCTACGCCTCGCCGCTGATGGTGCGCGACATCAAGGACAAGTTCGATCTCGCCAATGTGATGGTGGTGTCGCCCGACGTCGGCGGCGTCGCCCGTGCCCGCGGCCTTGCCAAGCGCATCAACGCCCCGCTCGCCATCGTCGACAAGCGCCGCGAACGCCCCGGTGAATCCGAGGTGATGAACGTGATCGGCGACGTCGCCGGCTACACCTGCATCCTGATCGACGACATCGTCGACTCCGGCGGCACGCTGGTGAACGCTGCCGACGCGCTACTCAAATACGGCGCCAAGGAAGTTTCCGCCTACCTCACCCATGGCGTGCTGTCCGGCGGCGCCGCCGCGCGCATCGCCAATTCCAGGCTCAAGGAACTTGTCATCACCGACTCGATCCAGCCGACCGAGGCCGTGGCCAATTCGAAGAATATCCGCGTGCTCTCGGTTGCCTCGCTGATCGCCGAAGCGATCGGACGCACCGCATCGGAAGAGTCCGTATCGAGCCTGTTCGACTAAGGCTCGCGCTTCTACACGATCCCCGCCGCCACCTGCCCGCGCAGACGCTCCAGACTGAGCAGCGTCTCGGCGCAGGCTGCGGCAACCTTGAGGCCACTCTCCGCGAAGTGCTTGCGGAAGAATGCCGCACGCTCTTCCGTCTCATGGAAATCCTCGGGCGCCGTCACGGCCGAGAACACCGGGATCTCGGTACGCAACTGCACGTCCATCAGGGCGCGGATGACCGTGTCCGCCACGAAGCCGCGGGTGCCGCTGTCGACCACAAGGCCGGCCGCGACGATCGCCGTGTAGCGCCGCGTCTTGGCCAGCACCTGCACATGCAGCGGAATCTCGAACGAGCCGGGCACTTCGAACAGGTCGACCTGTGACGGGCTGATATGACGTGCCTCGATCTCGCTCAGAAACGACTCCCAGCAGGGCGCAACGATGTCGCGATGCCAGGACGACTGCACAAAGGCGACGCGCTGGGGCTTGGCAAAGCGCGGGTGCTGCTGGGCAGCGGGTGACTCGGACGTTGTGTCGTTCATGGCCTGATACTTTCGTTACAGCCAAACTATGCCGAAACCGAACCAGCCCAGCAAGGCCATCCACAAGGCTGTATCGGAGCCCGACAGGCCTCCTGCGAGACCGAGAAAGCTTACAGCCCCTGCGGCAGAATCAATAGTTACCACCCCAACCGGACTCGCGGCACGCGAGGGCGCACCGCACAGACTCGCGATCCGGGAATCCGATTCCGGTTTGTTCTCATTGCGACGAGATGACCTGTGGATGAGCGCCGGTTTGTCTGTGGATGGATTCGTGGTGCCGTTGCGCAGATTCAGCAAATCACATCACTTCAAACTCGCAAGGTCTGGACGAATAGAACTTGCAGCCTGCAGCGACGCTCCGACATTTTCGCGTACCGGCCAGCTGTTTGCATCATCACATTTCAAGAGCAAGGTCGCGACGGCATGTCACTCCTCGAAGGTACTATCGATTCACGGCTCAACCCACTCGCGGTTGTCGAGGATATTGCCGCCGATCATAACTGGGCGTTCGAGCGCTCCGGCGAAGACGAAGTCACAATTGTTTCCAAAGGTGACTGGATCGATTACCAGCTCTCTTTCACCTGGATGAATGAGATCGAGGCGCTGCATCTGGCTTGCGCCTTCGACATGAAGATTCCGCCTGCACGCCGCGCCGAAGTGCAGCGGCTGATCGCCATGATCAACGAACAGATGTGGGTCGGTCATTTCGATATCTGGACTCACTCAGGCATGGTGATGTACCGGCAGGCACTGGTGCTGCCCGACGGCCTCACCGCGACGAGCGCGCAATGCGAAGCGATGCTGGTTTCGGCGATCCATTCCTGCGAGCGCTACTATCCGGCATTGCAGTTCGTGGTGTGGGCCGGCAAGACCGCAGCCGAAGCGATGTCTGCTGCGATGTTCGACACTGCCGGCGAAGCATGACCGACGCGCCGGTCATCACCGTGCCGGATGCGCCCGGCGAGGCCGAACGGCTGGTGGTCGCAAATGCGTTGCTGGCCTACAATACCAAGACCGTTGGCCCCAACAATTACCAGCCGCTCTCGATCCTGATCCACGATCCCGCGACCGGCGAGCCGATCGGCGGCATCTGGGGCAAGACGGCGTTTAACTGGTGCTTCGTCGAGCTGTTCGTCGTGCCCGAACAGTTTCGCGGCCAGGACATCGGCTCGAAAGTCCTCGCCAAGGCGGAAGAGATCGCGCGTGAGCGCGGCTGCATCGGGCTTTGGCTCGATACCTACTGGTTTCAGGCGCGCAGCTTCTACGAGAAGCAAGGCTATGAGGTGTTCGGCGAAATCCCCGACTATCCGCGCGGCGGCCCGCGCTACTTCCTGAAAAAGAGCCTCATCTAGACCGGTTCAGGCTGTGCAGCCCGCCCCGCAATGTTATGGTCCCGGCCGTTCTGACAGCCGGGATTTTGCGATGACCTCTCCGACACCCTCACGCGCGCTCAACACCATCGACGGCCATATTGTGCTGGCGGGCGCCGGCAAGATGGGCGGCGCGATGCTGACCGGCTGGATCGCCGGCGGCCTCGATCCCAAGCGCGCCGTTGTGATCGACCCGTATGTCTCCGACGAGATCAAGGCGCTCGCGGCAAAGGGCGTCCGCCTCAATCCGGATGTGAAGGACATTGGCGCTGTTGCCGCGCTCGTTCTTGCTGTGAAGCCGCAGATGTTCGCCGAGGTCGGCCCGACCTTGCGTGCGATCGCCGGATCGTCGCTGGTGGTCTCGATCATGGCCGGCACGACCATCGCCGGCATCGTCAAAACCTGCGGCGGCAAGGTGGTGCGCGCGATGCCGAACACGCCGGCCGCCATCGGCCGCGGCATCACCGTGGCGGTTGCCGCGAGCGACGTATCGCAGGAGCAACGCGGCCTGACCGACGCGCTGTTGCGTGCCACCGGATCGGTGGAATGGGTCGAGGACGAGAGCCTGATCGACGCCGTCACGGCCGTCTCCGGCTCGGGCCCCGCTTATGTGTTCCTGCTGGCCGAAGAAATGGCTCGCGCCGGCGTTGCTGCGGGTCTTCCATCTGAGCTCGCGATGAAGCTCGCACGCGAGACCGTGTCCGGCTCCGGCGAACTCCTGCGCCGGTCCGATCTCGACGCGGCAACGCTCCGCAAGAACGTCACCTCGCCCGGCGGCACCACTGCAGCGGCTCTCGGTGTCCTGATGGCCGACGATGGTTTCGAACCACTGCTGACGCGCGCCATCGCTGCGGCAACCGCGCGGTCGAAAGAACTCGCGAAGTAATTACACCGGCACCCGGACCACCGCACGCAGTCCGCCCATCGGACTATCCATCAGCGTGATATCGCCGCCATGGGAGCGCGCGATATCGCGGGCGATGGCGAGGCCAAGGCCTGTGCCACCTTCATCCTGATTGCGCGCATCGTCGAGCCGCAGGAACGGCTTGAACACTTCCTCGCGCATATCGGCGGGAATGCCGGGGCCGTCGTCATCGACAGTCACCGTCAGATAGCGATGGTCGCGATGGCCGGTGATGGCGATGTCATTGGCGTGGCGCGCCGCGTTCGAAACGAGATTGCCGAGGCAACGCTTGAATGCCGCCGGCTTCACCGTGACGATCGGCAAGCCATGAAACGTGACCGTCGCCTTGTGGCCGTTGCGCTCGGCATCGCTGCGCAATTCTTCCAGCGCCGCAGCCATGTCGGTCGGCTGCGCCTGCTCACCGCTGTCGCCGCGCGCGAAGGCGAGATAGGCCTCGAGCATGCCGGACATCTCGTCGATATCCTTGCGCATGCCATCGACTTCCGGACCGTCCTCGATCAGCGCCAGTTCGAGCTTGAAGCGCGTCAGGATGGTGCGCAGATCGTGCGAGACGCCGGCCAACATGGCGGTGCGCTGCTCCATCGCGCGTTCGATACGCGCCTTCATCTCGATAAAGGCATTGGCGGCACGACGGACCTCGCGTGCGCCGCGCGGCCGAAAATTCGGCGCCTCGCGGCCTTTGCCGAAACTCTCGGCGGCGTCAGCCAGTTTGAGGATCGGACGGATCTGGTTACGCAGGAACAGGATCGCGACGATCAGCAGGATTGAGGAGGTCCCCACCATCCAGAACAGGAAGATTTCGGAATTCGACGCATAGGCTGCGCTGCGCTGGGCAAAGACACGCATCACGGCGTCATCGAGCTGGATGCGGATTTCCACCAGATTGGAGCGCCCAACGGTGTCGATCCAGAACGGCCGTGTGATCTGCCGACCGATCTGGACGGACAGCGCCTGATCAAGCAGCGAGAAGAACGGCTTCGGACCGGGCGGCGGCATGTCACCGAGCGGCAGGAAATCCACCACGAGGCCAAGGCGCTGCTGTGCGATGGCCTTGATCTGCGTGCGGTCCTTGTCCTGCGGATAGACCTTGTAGACGTCGATCAGTGTTGCGATGTCCTGCACCACGGCCTGCGACAGGCGGCGCGTCACCGTGTTCCAGTGCCGCTCCATGAAGACGAAGGCCACCACCGACTGCAGCAGCACCATCGGCACGATCATGATCAGCAGCGTGCGGGCATAGAGCCCCGTGGGCATCACGCTCTTGAAGCGCCGGCCCATCAGACTGTGTGCCGCGGAGACGCGGCCTGCCGCCGAGCGGAGGATGGTGATGCCGGTGTCGAGCGTGCTCATCGCGCAAACTTCATGGACTATGGCGATGCGACGAGGCGATAGCCGATGCCACGCACGGCCTGCAGAAACAGCGGATTGGCCGGATCGGTCTCGATCTTGCGGCGCAGGCGATTGATCTGCACGTCCACCGCACGCTCGTTCACGGTGCCGCCGCCACCCGTGAGTTCGCCGCGCGGCACGGTCTCGCCGGACGCTGCGGCCAGCACGCGCAGCATGTCACGCTCACGGTCGGTGAGATGGATGATCTCGTCGCCCTGGCGCAGCTCACCGCGCGCGAGGTGATACACATAGGGCCCGAACTGCAGAGACTCCGCGCGTTCGACCGGCACCGGCGCACTGCGCTTCAGAATATTTGCGATGCGCAGCACCAATTCACGCGGCTCGAACGGCTTGGCAACATAATCATCCGCGCCGATCTGCAATCCCTCGATCCGGCTTTCCGCCTCGTGCCGCGCCGTCAGCATGATGATCGGCACGGCCGAGGCCGTCCGAATGAAGCGTGCGAGCTCGAAGCCGGTCTCGCCTGGCATCATCACATCGAGGATCAGGAGATCGAAATGCAGCCCGAGCAGCTTGGCGCGCGCTTCCTTGGCACTCGGCGCCGTGGTGACGCGATAGCCTTCGCCGGAGAGAAAGCGCGAGAGGAGATCGCGAATACGGCGGTCGTCATCGACCAGGAGCAGATGCGGCGCATCGTCGGCCAATGGCACCGGCATTCGTTTGGCGGCCTGAGCTAACGTCATGTCTTGTTCGTCCTGCCGTCAGTTTTTGCGGATCCCTGGCTCAAGATGACCTGCAGCACCTTGTCGGGATCATTGCGGTCGATCATTGCCGAGAGAAAACTCCCGATCGCTTCAACTTCGACCGGCGTAAAATCCTTCAGCGCGCGGTTGATGCGATCGGTCTGCAAACCCGCGAGCTGCGCGACCAGAGCTTCGCCTTTGGCAGTGGCGAAAAGAAGCCGCTGCCGCCGGTCGGCCTCGCCGGATTTCTGCACGATATACCCTTCATCGAGCAATTGCTTGAGGACACGGCCCAGCGACTGCTTCGTGATGCGCAGGACATCGAGCAGATCGGCAACCTTCAGGCCGGGATAGCGATGCACGAAGTGAACGACGCGGTGATGGGCACGCCCGAAGCCGAACTGGTCGAGCACATCATCGGGATCGCCCACGAAGTCACGATAGGCAAAGAACAACAGCTCGATGATGTCCCAGCGGGGCTGTTTCGCAGGATCGCCGCTGGATTGCCGCTGGATCGTCTCAAGCGATCGGGAAACCGCGTCCTTAGAATTTACGTCAACCATATTGACATATCTTGGGTTCAATCTTACAAAACTGACCATCGCGACGAAATATTAGAACTCTCGCCGCATGGTCCAATAGGACCGATCTGAGAACCATACCGGACTTCGGCATGGCGCTAAAGCCTGTCCTGGGACATCCACCGGGGCCGGAAACGCTTTTGCCGTGGGTCCGGACTTGACGTAGAACATTAACGCCGCCGCTAGCCGCCGCGCCGTAAGCCAGGAGTAAGGTCATGGGAATTTCGTTCGATAAAGTCGATGGCGCGACCTGGCTGAAGTTCGACGTGCAGCCCGCAGCGAATGCGGTGTCCGAGGCAGACCGCGCGGCAAAGCTCAGGGATCCGGGCTTCGGCCGGGTTTTCACCGACCATATGGCCATCGTCCGCTATAATCAGACCGACGGCTGGCATGGCGCGCGCGTCGAATCCCGCGCGAATTTCCCGCTCGATCCCGCAGCGGCCGTCCTGCATTACGCGCAGGAGATTTTCGAAGGGCTCAAGGCCTATGTGCGTGAGGACGGCGGCGTCAATCTGTTCCGTCCCGATGCCAATGCAAGGCGTTTCCGGAATTCGGCCGATCGCATGGCCATGGCCCCGCTGCCCGAAGCCGTGTTCATCGAAGCGGTCGAGCAACTCGTGCGCATCGACCGGGCCTGGATTCCATCAGGCGAAGGCAGCCTCTACCTGCGCCCCTTCATGGTCGCGAGTGAGGTCTTCCTCGGCGTGAAGCCGTCCGCGGAATATATCTTCGCTGTTATCGCCTCGCCGGTGGGCTCCTATTTCAAGGGCGGACCCGCCCCCGTGTCGATCTGGGTGTCGGAGAACTACACGCGCGCTGCGATCGGCGGCACCGGCGCCGTCAAATGCGGTGGCAACTACGCCGCGAGCCTGCGCGCGCAGGCGGAAGCCAGCGATCACGGCTGCGATCAGGTCGTGTTCCTGGATGCGGTCGAGCGCCGCTACATCGAAGAACTTGGCGGCATGAACATCTTCTTCGTGTTCGAGGACGGTTCACTGCTGACGCCGCCGCTCGGCACGATCCTGCCAGGCATCACGCGCGATTCGATCATCGCACTGGCGAAGGACAAGGGCACGCAGGTGCGCGAAGAGGCCTACACGCTCGACCAGTGGCGTGCCGACGCTGCCAGCGGCAAGCTGAAGGAGGCCTTTGCCTGCGGCACGGCGGCGGTCATCTCGCCCATCGGCCAGGTGCGCTCTGCGAGCGGTGATTTTACCATCAATGGCGGCGCGGCTGGTCCCGTCACGATGGGACTGCGCAAACAGCTGGTCGACATTCAGTACGGCCGCGCACCCGACCCGCATAACTGGATCCGCAAGGTTCTGTAAGCGCAGGCGCTTCAAGGCGACAAATGCCGCAGCCTTTCGAGGCTGCGGCATTTCTATTTGGCCCAAGTCGTCGGCACGAGCCCGAGTTGCTCGCGCCTCGTCCAGCGCCAGAGCATGACCGGCGCCACCACGGCAAGACCTGCGGCCAGTCCGATCCAGATGCCAACGCCGCCAAAGCCCAGCTTGAATGCGAACAGCAGGCTGAGTCCCATGCCGAAGCCCCAATAGCCCAATGCGGCAAAGATCATCGGCATGCGCGTATCCTGCAATCCACGCAGCATCCCCGCAGCCACCGACTGCGCGCCATCCGCAATCTGGAACACCGCCGCGCAAAACAGAAACGACATCGCCGTGTCGATGACGACGGCATTGGCGGGATTGCTCAGATCGATGAAGGCGCCAATCAGGAGCCGCGGCGCAGCCAGCAACAACATGCTCATCGACGCCATGAATGCCACCGCAAGGCCGAATGCTGTCCACCCAGCCCGCGTGATCCCGTCGCGGTCCAAGGCGCCTTTGGCCAATCCAACGCGGACGGTTGCAGCCTGGCTTAGCCCCATCGGTACCATGAAGGAGATCGATGCGATCTGGATCGCAATCGCATGCGCCGCAATGGCGGCCGTTCCAAACTGCCCCATCAGGAACACCGCCGCATTGAAGACGGTAATCTCGAATGCGAGCGTTGCGCCAATCGGCAGGCCGATGCGCCATAGTTTCGCGAGGCGCGGCCAATCGGCGCGCCACCAGTTGCCGAACAGATGGTAGCGCCGGAACTTCGGATGCCATGCGACAACGAGAGCAAAGACCGCAAACAGAAAGACGTTCGACAGAGTGGTCGCGAGACCCGAGCCGCGCAAACCCATCTCCGGAAATCCGAGATGGCCGAACACCAGCACCCAGTTGGCCGCCGCATTGAACAGAATGGTCGCGCCTGTCACCACCAGCGCCCAGAGCGGGCGCTGCACAGCGGCGACGAAGGAGCGCAATACGATGAAGCCGAGCGCAGGCAGAAAGCCCCACTGCAGCATATGCATGAATGCCTGCGCATCGGCAGCCGCCTGCACCTGTTGACCGAATAGCAACAGGATGGCTTCTGTATGCCAGAAAACAATCCATGCCGGCACCGAGACAATCAGCGCCGTCCACAAACCCTGCCGAAACGTTCGCCGGACATCGCGCACCGCATGCAGCTTGCGGCCGATAGCCTCCGCCATCATCGGTGACGTCGCCGTGACGAGGCCGATGGCAAATATCAGAATGGCGAGATAGACATTCACGCCGAGCGCCGACGCAGCCAAAGCCTCCGCGCTCACGCGGCCGAGTATGATGACGTCAGTCGTCGTGAGCGCGATCTGCGCCAGATTCGTCAGCACCAGCGGCCAGCCGAGCGCCAGCGTCGCCCGCAATTCGGCGAGCCACAGATCGCGCGTCAAAGCCTTCTGACCGACAGCCAGCAGCATGGAATCCTTGTCGATTTGAGTGACGCGGCTGCAAGGGATGTCGCGTCAAAATCCGTCCGGCAACGATGTCGGACATTCACACATCAAAATGCGCGTGAAGATGCCGTGATAAACGCTACGAGGGTGTTTGGCCAGACGCCGGACCTAGCTGGCGCCGCGACCTTGCAGCGCAGCAGCGGACACCCAGAACACCTCGCCTTCGGAGTCTTCGGTGTCCAGCCAGATCAGTGGCAGATCGGGAAAGGCTTCATCGACATTGGCGCGGCCGCGACCGATTTCGCAGAGCAGACCGCCATGCGGGTTCAGGTGATCGCCAGCCTGTTCAATGATCTTCCTGACGATATCGAGCCCGTCATCGCCGCCATCGAAGGCCATTGCGGGTTCCGCCAGGCATTCGTCGGGCAGATCGGCCATGCCCTGCGCATCGACGTAAGGCGGATTGGTGATGATGAGATCGTAGCGGGTGTCGCCGAGCGGTTCGAACAGATCACCCTTGTAAAGCGTCAAACGCTCATCGAGCCCGTAATCAATGACATTGCGCATGGCGACGGCGAGCGCTGCGGGCGACAGATCAACGGCATCGACCTGCGCATTGGGGAAAGACTGGCTCGCCAGGATCGCGATACAGCCTGAGCCGGTGCAGAGATCCAGCACGCTTTCGATTTCCATGGGATCGTCGATCAGCGAGCCGCCCTCGCCGTCGTCACCGCTGAAATGCGAATCCAGCAATTCACCAATGAAGGAACGCGGCACGATGGTGCGCTCGTCCACATAGAACGGCAGGCCACGCATATAGATCTTGTTGACCAGATAGGCCGCCGGTTTGCGCGTCGTCACGCGGCGATGAATGATATCGAGGATCTGCTTGCCTTCGGCCGCAGTGACCCGCGCCATGGCGAAATTCTCGAACTGGTCGGGATGCAGATGCAGGACTTCGCAGACGATGAAGGCGGCTTCGGCCACGGGATCCGTCGTACCGTGCGCAAAAGCGAGCCTCGCCTCGATGAAGCGGCTGGTCGCATAGCGCACATAATCGAGCAGCGTCGCGAGTTCGCCCGGCGCCACCTTCGGCAGGGTTGCAGTCGCGATCCTCTTCACCGAGGTCTTTGCCTTTGCAGAAGCCTTGCTCGCGGATTTCCTGACCACTTTCTTCGCGGTCTTTTTCACAATCTTCCTGGCCATCATTTATCCCAGCGCGCCGCAGCGTCGTCATCGTCGGTCTTCGCAGCAATCCAGTTGCTGCCACCGGCGGTTTCCTCGCGCTTCCAGAACGGAGCATGCGCCTTGAGGTAATCCATCAGAAACTCGGCAGCCTGAAACGCCGCCTGACGGTGCGCCGACGCGGTCAGCACCACCATGATATTCTCGCCGGGCAAAATGCGGCCGACACGGTGAATGATCGTCAGCCCCGTCAGCGTCCAGCGCGTCATCGCCTCGTCGGCATGACGCCCAATCTCCGCTTCGGCCATGCCGGGATAGTGCTCCAGCTCCAGCGCCGTGGTCGCATCGCCACTCTCACTTGAGTTTTCCTGGCCGCGGCAAATGCCGCTGAACGTGACCACCGCGCCGATATCGGTACGGCTCGCCGTCAGCGCTCCGATTTCGCTGGAAACGTCGAAATCGGCATGCTGGATGCGGATGGTCACGTTCGAAGTCATGAGGTCAACGCAGTCGTTGGTGAAATCAGCCGCCGGTCATCGGCGGGAAGAATGCAATCTCGCGTGCGCCAGCGATGACGGTATCGGGCCGTACATGGTTATGGTCGATGGCGGCACGGATCACTTTAGGCGTCTCGAACGCATAGGCATATTCGTCGCCGCGCGTACTCAGCCATCCGATTAGATCGCCGACCGTGCGCACGGCTGCCGGCGGCTCGACCGTCTCTTCGGCCTTGCCGATTCGCTCGCGCACCCAGGCGAAGTAGACGATCTTCATGCATCCTCCGCGATGAGGTGATGAATGCCGGCGCGGAAATAGTCATAGCCTGTATAAATGGTGACGAGCGCGGAAATCCACAGCAGCAGCAGGCCAAGCTGTGTCGTGATCGGGATCACCTGATCGCCGGCCTCGCCGGCTAGCAAGAACCCGATGGCGATCAACTGGGCCGTCGTCTTCCACTTCGCCACCCTGGAGACCGGGACGCTGACCCGGAGTGCGGCGAGATATTCGCGCAGGCCGGAGACCAGAATCTCGCGACACAGGATCACGATGGCCGCCCACAGGGTCCAGCCATGGATGATGCCATCGGCCGCCAGCATCAGCAGGCAAGACGCCACCAGCAGCTTGTCGGCGATCGGATCAAGCATCCGGCCGAAGGCCGACTGCTGATTCCAGATCCGGGCGTAATAGCCATCGAGAAAATCCGTGACCGCAGCGCCGATAAAGACGGCCAGCGCGACCCAGCGCAGCCATAACGGGCCATCCATGATCGACTGCGAATAGATGCAGCCGACCACCACCGGAATGGCGGCAATGCGGGCCATGGTCAGGATATTTGGCAGGGACATCGCGGAGTTCGCGGCCCGTCTCGTGGTCACTGTCATCCGTCTTACCAATACTGCCAGAGCGCAGAGGTCAACCGCCAGAGAAGCTGGAGCGGCTTAGTTTACCGCAAAACTGTCCCGGGGCATGCGACAGCCAGATTACGTCTCGTTCATCTTGGCGGTTATCTTGCCGGTCACCTGGTCCCCGGCTGGGCGTGGAAAAAGTCGAAAATCTTGCGGGCGCTCTCCGCCGAGATGCCGGGAACCTTGCCGAGGTCGCCTACGGAGGCCCGCTCGATCTCTTTTAACGTTCCGAAATGGTGCAGGAGTGCCCGCTTGCGGGTTGGGCCGATCCCCGGAATTTCCTGCAATCCGGCTTCGCGGATATCCTTCTTGCGCAGTGTGCGGTGCGATCCAATGACGAACCGATGCGCCTCGTCGCGCAGCCGCTGGATGAAATACAGCACGGGATCACGCGGCTCCAGCTTGATAGCCTCGCGGCCGGGAATGAACATGGTCTCGCGGCCAGCGTCACGATCCGGCCCCTTGGCCACCGCCATCAGGGTCACATCGGTCAGTTTCAGCTCGTCGAAGATCTCCTTGACCGCATTGAGCTGGCCGCGGCCGCCATCGATGATGACCAGATCCGGCCAGAGCGGCACGTCATCGTCTTTCGGCTTGACCACCTCGCCCTCGACCGGCGGCGCCAGCAGCCGCTTGAAACGACGCTGCAGCACCTCCTTCATCATCCCGTAGTCGTCGCCGGGCGTGAGCCCTTCGGACTTGATGTTGAACTTGCGGTACTGGTTCTTGATGAAGCCGTCCGGTCCCGCCACGATCATCGCGCCGACCGCATTGGTGCCCTGGATATGGCTGTTGTCATAGACTTCGATGCGCTTCGGCACCGTCGACATGCCCGCCATCTTCGACATGCCTTCCAGCAGACGCGTCTGCGTCGCCGTGTCGGCGAGCTTGCGGCCGAGCGCCTCGCGGGCATTGGTCAGCGCGTGGATGACCAACTCTTTCTTTTCGCCGCGCTGCGGTGTCAGCACCTCGACCTTGAAGCCTGCCTTGACGCTAAGCGCGCTGGCCAGCAATTCGCTTTCCTCGATGGCATGCGACAGCAGCACCATCTTCGGCGGCGGCTTGTCCTCGTAGAATTGCGCCAGGAACGAGCCGAGCACTTCCTCCGGCGTGTATGATTTCTCGGCCTTGGGGAAGTAGGCGCGGTTGCCCCAGTTCTGGCCGGTGCGGAAGAAGAACACCTCGACGCAGGAATAGCCGCCCTCCTGATGGATGGCGAAGACGTCGGCCTCTTCCACGGTGCGCGGATTGATGCCCTGCTGCGACTGGATGGCAGACAGCGCTGCCAGGCGGTCGCGATACAGCGCGGCGCGCTCGAAGGCGAGCTCCTCCGACGCCTTCTCCATTTCGCCGGCCAATAGCTGCTTCACCGCGCGGCTGCGGCCGGACAGGAAATCCTTCGCCTCACGCACCAGTTCGGTATAGCCGGGAAAATCGATCTCGCCGGTGCAAGGACCGGAGCAGCGGCGGATTTGATAGAGCAGACACGGACGTGTGCGGCTCTCGAAAAATGAATCCGTGCACGACCGCACCAGGAACGCGCGCTGCAATGCCGTGATGGTGCGGTTGACCGCGCCCACCGACGCGAATGGACCGAAATAGCGGCCCGGCCGCGACTGCGCGCCACGATGCTTCAGAATCTGGGGGGCCCAGTGATCGCCCGTGATCAGAATATACGGAAAGGACTTGTCGTCGCGGAGCTGCACGTTGAAGCGCGGGCGCAGCTGCTTGATGAGATTGGCCTCAAGCAGCAGCGCCTCGGTCTCGGTCGCGGTCGAGATGATCTCCACCACCACCGTGGCCGCGATCATGCGTGCGATGCGCATTACCTGCCCGGTCGGCCTTGCATAGGACGACAGCCGCTTTTTCACGTTCTTGGCCTTGCCGACATACAGCACATCATTGGCCGCATTCAGCATCCGGTAGACGCCGGGCGAAGTCGGGGCGTGGCGCACCGCATGTTCGATCGCCGCGCGGCCGAGCGCCAGCGGACCTTCAGCGATTGCTTCGCCGAGATCGTCGTCGCCGGTATCCGGGAGCGCGCCATCTTCCTCGTCGTCGGCCCCCGCGGGTTCCGGCTCGAGATCCGGTGGCGCCTGCAGGGTGGAAGGGATGCCCTGCCCGGAACCATGGCCATCGGTGTCTGACTCTGCCGCGGGTTCGGGCGACGTCTCGTGCAGCGGCTCGGTGGGGTCTTGAATCATGAGCCCAATTTAGGCGCTGCGGCGGACCATCGCCAGCATCCGGGTGCCCGAAATGCCCAAGCAACAGCCGGCTTCCTTGGTCTTTGCAGCAAGCCACAGGATTTTGGCCGCCCGCCCGGGAAATTCGCGAATTGCCAAAAGTAAGACTCTTTTAACGCCAATACGGCGGCGCTGAGGGCCGTTAAGGACCGCTTAATCTAAAACTCTCGATAAATCGTCTCGATCAATGATGGAATTCCGTAACCCTAAGACTTCGTTCGCCAGATCCCGAGCGCGCTCTCATGGGCCGGCAGTAACGCGTATTTTGGAGAGTTGAGATGAGTAAGTTTGCGTTCGCGGCAGTCGCCCTCGTGGCTGCAGGTGCGACAACAGCACATGCGGCGGACATGCCTTACCGGTCGCGCGCGCCGTATACGGTCGCGCAGCCGCTCAATGCCTATAGCTGGGCCGGCCCGTATCTCGGCGCCAATCTCGGTTATGAATGGGGCAGCGTCTCCAACACCGGCGCGAAGCCCTCGGGCATCGCCGGCGGCGTCACCGGCGGTTACAACTGGCAGAGCGGCAACATCGTGTTCGGTCTCGAAGGCGATCTGCAGGGCACCGGCGCGGATGACCGCTTCGCTACCTACAAGTTCTCGAATCCCTGGTTCGGCACCGCGCGCGGCCGCATCGGCTACGCCTTCAACAACGTGCTGCTCTACGGCACCGCCGGTCTCTCCTTCGGCAGCCTGCAGGCCGAGCAGAGCGGCCTGCAGCAGTCCCAGACCTCGGTCGGCTGGACCGCCGGCGTCGGTGCCGAAGTCGGCATCTACCAGAACTGGACCGCCAAGATCGAATATCTCTATGTCGATCTGTCCAAGAACACCTACACGCTCACCGGCACCGACAGCGGGCTCAGCTTCGGCACCGTGCGCATCGGCGTGAACTACCACTTCTAAGCTTGGCTCCGGACGCCTCGCGTCCGGATCTCCTCCAGGTACAAGAAACCATTGCCATCCACTCCCGGCCGCACTGCGGCCGGGATTTTTTATGGCAACACGCACAGGCTGGATCCGTCGCTATCCTGTGATGACCAGATTGACCGCTTTGGGGCCCTTGCCCTTCTTGTCGGGCTCGACCTCGAAGGTGATCCGCTGCCCTTCGATCAGGTCCTTCAGGCCGGCGCGTTCGACTGCGGTGATGTGCACAAACACGTCCCGCCCGCCATCGTCCGGCTTGATGAAGCCGTAACCACGCTCGCCATTGAAAAACTTGACCGTACCGCTCATGCCCATCGGGTCCCTCCCCGCAATGCTCCGCCACGGCGCTTGGACACCGCGACCGACCGGACATTCACTCCACGGAAGCTAGGCCTCGTTTCAATATCGCTTTGGGCCACGTCACTCCGCCGCTACCATTCGCGGAAGCGGAACGTAAAGCCAGTCATAATGCCACCAGCTTAATACGGTTCCGCCGGGATTGACTACCGTTTTTGGTTGCGCCGTTTGATAGTCGGAGTTTGCGTAGTTCGCCGCGAAGCCTGCGACGTCAGGGCTTGGCCGTTTCGAGTCTGAAGCGTCCGGCGCCGCCAAGACCGAGGGGCTTTTCGAGCTGCGGCAGGATTTCCTTGAGCTCGGCGGCAAGCTTCCACGGCGGATTGACGATCAGCAGACCGGTCGAGGTCAGCGGACCATCCGCCGTTTGCGGTGCAACGCTGAATTCGAGGCGCAGACATTTACCGGGCGTGGCAGATGCAGCGGCTGTCGCCGCGACGTGCTGCGCAAGGTCATCGGTGGCGCGGCGGCTTTTGGCCGGATACCACATCACATAAATGCCGGTCGCCCATTTGGCGTAGATCTGTTCGAAAGTCACCGCCAGCCGTGCGAACTCTTTCTTGTCCTCATAGGGCGGGTCAATCAGCACCACGCCGCGGCGCTCCTTCGGCGGCAAGAAGGCCGGCAGACCTACCCAGCCGTCGATATCGACCACGCGCGCCTGCTCGTCCCTGCGCAAGGATGAAATGAGCTTCTTGCGCGCCTGCGGCTCGACTTCGCAGCAGACCATACTGTCCTGGGGCCGCATCAAGGCGCGCGCAATCAGCGGCGAGCCGGGATAGGCCTTGAGCTCGCGCGGCGCATTGAACGACCGGACGATGTCGAGATAGGGCGCGACCAGCGGCGCACTGGCCTCGCTGAACCGGGCCTGCAGGGCGCGCGCGATACCGGTCGTCCATTCACCGGACCGCGTGGCTTCGTCGCCGGTCAGGTCATAGAGTCCGGCGCCGGCGTGGCTGTCGATGACGCGGAACGGCGCCGGCTTCTCCTGCAGATGGGTCAGGATGCGGACCAGCACGATATGCTTGATGACGTCGGCAAAGTTGCCGGCGTGGAAGGCGTGGCGATAATTCATGCGCCAGCAGTACGCTACGATGGCTCACACCGCAAAAGCTTAGACGTTGATCTGTGCGTATTCCGGCCGCAAAACGGCACCCACTTCTGCGGAATCCGCGCCGGCTAGCCGCCCCGCATCGGCGGCATCACCACCTGATCGCGGCGGCAGGCGCGGCGATCGATCTCCTCGCAGGCGCGGAACTGGAGATCCTTGCTCATGCAGACCCGGACCTCGCTCAGGCGGTTACGATCGCAGGTCACGGCGATGGCCGAATTGCTGAGGCCCGGATTGACCTTGATGAAGGCTTCCTCGATAGCGTCCGGCGAAATTGTCTTGGTCTGCTGCAGATCGAGAAATTCGTCGGGAATTTTGACGCCGGCGCGCGCCTTGCGGATGGCTTCGAAATAGCCGCGCTGACCGAGGCCGGAGCAGGTGCCGTGCTTGTCCCACTCATTGAAGATCAGGCCGGGCGCCGGCATCAGGTCGAGCATGGATGTCATGATATTGCGCGCCAGCCGGGGCGATGGACGCTCGCAATAATTCGGGAAGCCACGGTCGTATTGCGGCCACAGGCCATGAACCACGAAAGAGTAAGGCCGGCCGCCGCATTGCATCTGGGCCGAGCGGTTGTTGCCGCCGCGCTCCTGAGCCGCCTCGCAGAAACTCGGCGACCATGACAGCGACAGCACGTAGAAATCGAATTCGCCGGGCGCATTCTGCCGGCGGTCCTGGGCGGAGGCCGGATCGACGCTTAGCGCCGCGAGCGCCAAAAACCCGAGTGAAATGACCAGTCGAAATGCCTGAAACATGACGCGCCCCACCCCTGAGAAGGGCAAACCTAATCAGGCATCAAGAACAATTCAAGAACAAAATGGGTTGGATCGGCAAACGAAGCTTAGTGCTTCGCGGCCCGGCAACGCGGGTTATAGGCCCAGTCGCGGTCGAGGCCGACGACACACCATTCCACGCCCTGGCCGTAACCGGCAAAGCCGCCGTCCTCGACGATCGAGTAATGCACCTGGCGCGTCTTGCCATCGGTCAGCATCGCGTCGGCGGTGCAGTAGCGGCGCGGAATGTTGTCGGAGGTCCAGGGGCGGAAGGCCGTCTCATGGACACGGCTGAAGCCGGTGATCTGCAGCGCCGAATTCCAGAAGGTGCTTTCCTTGTCCTGGAACTGGGACGAAATCGTCGAGAGACCGGCTTCGCAATCCGCCAGACGGCCCTCGTAGTTCGGCCCGGACAGCCAGAAGTTCAGCTCCAGCAGGTTCGCAGCCTGTGCGCCCGGAGCCAGGGTCATAAGCCCGAGAACGGCGCCGGCAACGGCAGCCAGGACGGCTTTCTTCCAGGATGAGATGAGATCGCGCATGGGGAATCCGCCGTCTAATGATTGTTCCCGGAACGTGCCGCGAAGCCCGTGCAGGGTCAAGTGCAGCACGGCAACACCCTGCGCACAACTCTGTCAGAACCCCGCCGGCGTTCTTTTCAGGGCCGCCGATGCCCTCTAAGGTGCCCGCAACGACGATGGAGACGGTAATGCGAATGATTCGGTTGGCGATTTTGGCTGCAGGCCTGAGCGGTGCGATCGTGAGCAGCGCGGCCCAGGCCGACTGGGTGCCGCCATTCAAGGGCAATGACACCGGCGGCATCATCTCCACATCCCTGATCAGCCAGACCGATATTCGCGCCCTGGCGATCGACCATTGCGCGCGTTACGGCAAGGTCGTGAAATTCCTGAGCGCACCGCAGGAATATGGCGCCTACGTCTCGTTCGCCTGCCGCTGGGTGCCCTACGGCGCCTCGGACCGCCCGCTGCGCGTTCGCTACTGAGCTTCTCCGTTCGCGACTGAACCTTTTGGCGTGACACGGCGTCTCATCGGCTTGGGGAGAACCAGGCATGATGAGACGCTGTTTTTCATTGTTGAATGTTCCAGTCTTGAGCGCGGCGGCGGTGCTGTGGACGATGTCCGCCATCGCCGATCCCATCGAGTTGCCGGCACGCAAGGCCGGGCTTTGGGAAATGAAGATGCAAGGCAGTGCCGGAATGCCCGGCATGACCATGCAGCACTGCACCGATGAGACCACCGACAAGTTCATGAACACCACCTTCTCGCCGATGGCGAAGGACATGTGTTCGAAGAACGAAATGAAGAAGACCGCCACCGGCTATGTCACGGATTCGGTCTGTAACATCGGCGGCACCACCAGCACGTCGCATGCCGAGATCACCGGCGATTTCAATTCCGCCTATACGATGAAGATCACGTCGCAAAGTTCGGGCGGCGCCAAGGCCAATGCGGGCGACAGCACCACGCAGCTGGAGGCGAGATGGCTCGGCGCCTGCAAGCCGGACCAGAAGCCCGGCGACATCATGATGCCTGGCGGCATGAAGATGAATGTCAAGGACATGGAGAAGATGAAGGGCATGCGATCCAGGTAACGGCATAGCCGTTGCCGGACGTTTCCCATCGCCGCGATGATCGCTATAGATGATGCTAATCATCCCAATGGCGCGCCATGACGCCAGCGACAGGAAACATAGGATCGCGCAATGACCGAATTCACAGCATTGATGGCCGGCATGGCCAAGTCCGGCGATGGCTGGACCGTTGGCGTCAGCGAAGACTGGCTGCAGGGCCGCACCGTCTATGGCGGCCTCGCAGCAGCCCTGTGCATGCAGGCCGCGCTGAACGAATTCGGCGACGTGCCGCCACTGCGTTCGGCACAGATCGCCTTTATCGGCCCCGCCTCCGGTCAATTGCTGTTGAAACCGAGCCTGCTGCGCAAGGGCAAATCGACCCTGTTCGCCAGCGTCGATCTTGTCGGCGAAGCAGGCCTCGCGACCCGCGCCATGTTCTGTTTTGGCGCTGCACGCAAATCGGCATTTTCGCATGTTGCGATCGGCACACCGGATTTGAAGGCGCCCGAGACCTGCCCGGACTTCTTCCGCAGCGCGCCGCCAGCCCTGAGCTTCGTGCAACATCTCGAAGGCCGCTTCGTAAGCGGATCGCCACCGTTCAGCGGCAGTGAGGATCCGCAAATGATGCTGTGGCTGCGGCTTCGCGAACAAGGCATTCGACCTTCGCTGGTCCCGCTGCTCGCATTGGCCGATGCGCCGCCACCGGCTGCCTCCGCGCGCTCAACTGCACCATCGCCGATCTCAACCATGACCTGGTCGATCGACATGCTCACCGACGAGATCGCCACCGACGACGGCTGGTGGCTGATCCACAACGTCGCCGAACAGATCGCCCACGGTTACTCGAGCCAGGCGATGACGCTTTGGAATCGAAACGGCCAGCCAATCATGGCCAGCCGTCAGAATATTGCAGTGTTTGGATAGAGGCTTACTTCTTTGCCGCAGCGGCTGCGGCATAGCGCTCGATGAAGGTCTTGCCACCCTTCATCTTGTTGTTGTGCTGCGCTTCGTTGATCTGGATCGTGACGGCTTCGGCATCGACGCCGAGGTTCTTCACCAGCGCCTGGGTGATGTCGAGCATCATGCCCTTCTTCTGCTCGTCGGTACGGCCGGCGGCCAGGTTGATCGTGATCTCAGGCATTGATGTCTCCCGTTGCTCTACCAATTGTTCGTGCGTGGATTAATTCCACTTCACGCCGTGCTTGTCGAGAATCTTGCGGACTGCGCTCACGAGATCGTTTTCCGCGATCCTGGTCTGCGCCTCTGCCTGCTTCTGCAGATAAGCCTCGCGATCGCCTTCCAGATCCGACAGCCCTGCGCCGAGGATCAGGTCCTTCAGCATCACTTCGCCGGTCGCCTTTTCGTCGGAGCCCTGAATGATCACGCAGGGCGAATTGCGCCGGTCGGCATATTTCAACTGGTTGCCCATGTTCTTGGGATTGCCGAGATAGAGTTCGGCACGGATGCCGGCATTGCGCAGGCTTGCAACCATCTTCTGATAATCGGCGACGCGGTCGCGATCGAACACGGTCACAACCACCGGGCCGAAGGCCGGCGTGGTATCGATCTTGCCGAGCAGCGTCAGCGCCGCCTGCAGACGCGACACGCCGATCGAGAAACCGGTTGCGGGCACCGGCTCGCCGCGGAAGCGCGAGACAAGTCCGTCATAGCGACCACCACCGCCGACCGAACCGAAGCGCACGGGGCGGCCCTTCTCGTCCTTGGCTTCCAGCAGAAGCTCAACTTCGTAGACCGGGCCGGTGTAGTATTCGAGGCCGCGGACAACAGAGGGATCGATCTTGATACGATCCGCACTATAGCCCGCTGCGCTGATCAATTTTGCGATCTCGTCAAGCTCGGCGCGCCCCTGCGTGTAGGCATCGGACTTTGCGAGTTCATCCTGCGCCGTTTCAGCATCAAGGCTGCGCAGCACAATTTCGGAAGCTTCAGTCGACAAACCAGCGCCCTTGGTGAAGTCGCCCTTGCCTTCCTCGCCGCCATCCCAGCGGCCAGGACCGAGCAACTTCTTGATCTCATCAACCGGAAACTTGTCCATCTTGTCGATGGCGCGCAGCACGGTGAGCCGTCGCCCGGCATTGTCGTCACCGCCGAGGCCGATGCTCTCCATCACGCCGTCGAGCACCTTGCGATTGTTGACGCGCACCACATAGCTGCCGCGCGGAATGCCGAGCGCTTCCATCGCATCCGCCGCCATCATGCACATCTCGGCGTCCGCGGCTGGCAAGCCGGAGCCGACCGTGTCGGCGTCGAACTGCATGAACTGGCGGAAGCGGCCCGGGCCCGGCTTCTCATTGCGATAGACGTAGCCGGCGCGGTAGCTGCGATACGGCTTCGGCAGCGCGTCCCAGTGTTCGGCGACATAGCGCGCCAGCGGCGCGGTCAGGTCGTAGCGCAGCGAGATCCACTGCTCGTCATCGTCCTGGAACGAGAACACGCCCTCATTCGGACGGTCCTGATCCGGCAGGAATTTGCCGAGCGCGTCGGTGAATTCCATGGTCGGGGTCTCGACCGGCTCGAAGCCGTAACGCTCATAGACCTCGCGGATAGTGTCGGTCATGCGCCGGGTCGCGGCGATGTCAGCCGGTCCGCGGTCGCCGAGGCCGCGCGGCAGGCGCGCGCGCAGTTTCTGGGGTTTTTTGGGTTTGTCAGCCATGGCGCGTCGTACCAGCGCCGGCCGGAACCGGCAAGCGCTGGAGCCGCTGCCAATCTCGCTCGGCGATGCCCGACGCCACACGTCCGCCGCGGCGGAACCTTCGTCTGGCCTTCCCGTTCAATTTCATATGCCGGTCAGCCTGGCCGGAGCAGAATGAGGCTTCCACGATGCCACCGCTCGCAAGCGCCCTGGTGCGGACAGGGCTGGCGCTCAAGCTCAATCAGGTCAAGCGCGCCACGTCGTCCTATGTCCGTGATCGCACCGAACAGACCCAGGGCATCGCCGTGTCCTATGCTGTTGCGGCTGGGCTTTACGCCGCCGCCGGCATCTTCCTGATCGCCACCTTGCTGGTCGGCGCCGCCGCGCTGTTTCGGTGGGTCGAATTGCGCTACGGCCTGTTTCAGGCATTTGGCGCAACCGGCGGCCTGCTGCTGGTGCTCGCTGCGCTCTTCGCCATACTCGCGGCGAGCCGCCTGAAGCGCCCCGCAAAACAGTTTCCGAGTCTGGGCAGCCGGTTGCGCGTCGCGATCAATGCGAGCCCTGCCAAGCATGAGCAAGTCACATCGGCCGCACCGCATCGTGCGGCTGCACCCAACGAATTCAGGCCGAGCACACGCTCCGCACAGCCCGCGCCAAACAATGGCCCGGTCAAAGCCGGCCTCGTTCTGGCCGCAACGCTTGCCGGCTGGGCCCTTGCAAGGCGCCGCAGCCTTGCCCAGTCGGCCGCTGCCCGCAGACCCGCGAGCAAAGCGAACGCCTGATGGCCGTCCGCCGATCCGACACGGACAGTCTGCTGCTGGTGGCAGCGACGATCTTTGCCGTGCTCGCCTTGCAGAGCTTTCTCTCGACGCGCACAGGCGGGAAATCCGTTGCCGATGAGCCGGAACCGATCGGCGACACCGATGTCCCGCCACCGGCGACGTTTACAGGCGAACTCGCACAGTCCGGCCGCGGTCGTCATTCTTCCAGCCCGCTGCAGATCCCATGGACGGGCTGGAAGGATGTGCTGTGGCGCACCTATGAGCAGATCAACGACGACCGGCTGCTGGCGATTGCCGCAGGCGTGGTGTTCTTCGGTCTCCTCGCCGTATTTCCGGCGATCACGGCACTGGTCTCCTGCTACGGCCTGTTCGCCGACGCTTCCACGATCTCGGACAATCTGCACACGCTGGCGTTGATGCTGCCGGATGGCTCGTTCCAGATCGTGCAGGACCAGATCGCGCGCGTACTCGCCAACGGCCAGGCCAAGCTCGGCCTTACTTTCCTGTTCGGCCTTGCGCTGGCGCTGTGGAGCGCCAATGCCGGGGTGAAGGCCGTGATCGATGCGCTCAATGTCGTCTATGGCGAGCGCGAGAAGCGCAGCTTCATCAGGCTCAACCTGCTGTCGCTCGCCTTCACCACCGGCGCCATCGCGACCCTGCTGCTGATGGTCAGCGCGGTCGTCGCGCTGCCGCTGATGCTGGACAAGATGGGTCTCGCGGCCGACAGCAAGATGATCATCAGCCTCGCCCGCTGGCCGCTATTGTTGCTGGTGGTCCTGCTGGCGCTCGGTATTCTCTACAGGTTCGGCCCGAGCCGCCCGGGCGCGCGCTGGGAATGGCTCAGCATCGGCACCCTCGCCGCCACCCTGCTCTGGCTCGCCGGCTCAGCGCTGCTGTCCTGGTACCTGTCCAATTTCGGCAATTACAGCGCCACTTACGGCTCTCTCGGCGCCGCCATCGGCCTGATGATGTGGATGTGGATGTCAGCGATCATCGTGCTGTGCGGGGCCGAGCTGAATTCCGAGATCGAGCACCAGACGGCCGTGGATACCACTGTTGGGCCGGGCCGGCCGATGGGCGCGCGCGGGGCTGCCATGGCCGATACGCTCGGTCGCGCCAGCGCCTGAGGTGCAAAAGCACCGGTGGGCAAGTTCCCCGGGCCCTGCTTTCCGAATCAACAATAATGCTAAGCTTGGCCGGACACTTAAGGCGCAAGTAGCGCTCGCGGCTGGACCCCGTCATGCCGTGCAGGAGTTTGGTTTGAGGATGTTGCGCGCGTTATGATCCGCATCTCCACGATTTTCGTTGGCATCTGCATGATGCTGGTCGCGGCGTCGCTTGGCATGGTGCTGTATGCGATCGCCGGCGTCAGCGGCTACGAGTCCGCCATCGTCGCGCTGGCCACGCTCACCGTGATGATTCTCTACAACGCCGTGTCGATGCGGATCAAAGACCGCAACGAATCCACCGGCCAGATCACCGACCTGTCGCGCGGCACCGCCGATCTCGCCCGGCAGGTTGCCGAATTCGGCCGCCGCCTCGCTTTGGTCGAAAGCAAGATCGCGTCGGCCAGTTCGGCCAATCAGGAGCGCATCCAGACTGTCGTCGGCGAGATAGGCGAATTAGGCGCGCTGGTGAAACAGCTGGCGACGTCGGTCGCCAGCCATGAGGACATGCTGACCGCGATGCCCGCGCCGGCGACGGTTTCGGCGGCGAGCGCGCCGCCATCGCCGACGGTCAAGGCCGTGGCCGTTGCTGATGCTCCGCTCGCCGTCAAAGACACCGTGACGCCGACCGCGCCCGTGATCGTCGTCAGGCCTGAGGCAGCGCCGACGCGCAACGATGCACAGTTCACCGCCGTGGTGAAGAATGCCATCGCCGACAACCGCATCGACATCTATCTGCAGCCGATGGTCACGCTGCCGCAGCGCAAGGTACGCTTCTACGAGGCGATGACGCGGCTGCGCGACGACAAGGATCAGGTGATCACCGCCGACGAGTTCATCGGCCCGGCGGAAGCGGCCGGCCTGATGGGCCAGATCGACCACATGGTGCTGCTGCGCTGCATGCAGGTGCTGCGCCGCCTGATGGTGCGCAACAAGGATGTCGGCGTGTTCTGCAACATGGCCGGCGCCACGCTGGCCAATGCCGAGACCTTCGCGCAATGCATCGACTTCCTCGAAGCCAACCGCGCATTGGCGCCGTCCTTCGTGCTGGAATTCAAGCAGAGCGCGTTCCGCAATCTCGGCCCGATCGAGAGCGAACATCTCGCCGCCCTCGCGCAGCGCGGCTATCGTTTCTCCATCGATCACGTCACGGATCTGCGGATCGAGCCGCGCGACCTCGCCGATCGCGGGGTGCGTTTCATCAAGGTCCCGGCGTCGCTGTTGCTGGACCCCAAACACAGCTCGAATTCCGACATTCACCCCGCCGATCTCTCCGACCTGCTGGGGCGCTTCGGTATCGACCTGATCGCCGAGCGGATCGAGGGCGAACGGGCCGTGGTGGACCTGCTCGACTTCGACGTCCGGTTCGGGCAAGGCTTCCTTTTCGCGGCGCCCCGCCCGCTCAGGCCGGAAACTCCGGCCAATGGCGGTGCGTCAAATCCTCCCGCCAAGGAACTCGCCAAGGAACCTGCCAAGGCGCCCACGGACCCCAATGGCCCAGCGAGATCTGCATCAAGCACGCCTGCGCGGCCTGAGCCGCCGCGCTCCACCGGCAATGCCGCGCTGGCGCGCCGCGCCACCGGCCCGAACTGATCGGCACTCAATCCAATGACCACACTGCGTTTCGTCGAGCGCTTGCGCGACCTCACCGGACATGTCGATGTCGTCCTCAGCGACATCTGGGGCGTCGTCCATAACGGCCTCGAATCTTTCCCCGAAGCCTGCGAGGCGCTGCATACGTTTCGCGCCCAGGGCGGCACGGTGATCCTGATCACCAATGCGCCGCGGCCGGCGGATTCCGTGCAACGGCAACTGCGCAAGCTCGGCGTCGCCGACGACGTCTATGATGCGATCGTGTCGTCCGGCGACCTGACCCGCAATTTCGTCGCCGGCCGACCGGGTCAGGCGATGTATCTGATCGGACCGGACCGCGACAGCTCGATTCATCGCGGCCTCGATGTGAAGCTGGTACCGCTCGAACAGGCGGACTACATCGTCTGCAGCGGACTGTTCGACGACGAAACCGAATCCGCCGACGATTATCGCGACATGATGGACCAGGCGCTGGCGCGCAAGCTGACGCTGGTTTGTGCCAATCCGGACATCATCGTCGAACGCGGCGACCGGCTAATCTACTGCGCTGGCGCGGTGGCCGAGCTCTATCGCGAGATGGGCGGCGAGGTGATATTCTACGGCAAACCGCATCGGCCGATTTACGATCAGGCCATGGCGCTGGCGAAAGCAAAGCGCGGCAAGGACACCGCGCTGGATCGCGTGCTGGCGATCGGCGATTCCGTGCGCACCGATCTCACCGGCGCCCATGCCTATGGCATCGACCTGCTGTTCGTTACCCGCGGCATCCATGCCGGGGACTTCGAAGGCATCGAACAGATGGGCGCCGCGGAAGTGAAGGAACTGTTCGGCCATCCGCCGAAGGCGCTGATGCGTGAATTGAAGTGGTGAGCTGAGGTAAGGCGCGATCGCAGCATGGGGTGAGCATCTTTGCGAAACCTATCGCTCTCTTCGTATGCTCTTGATGGGTTTCGCTCCGGCGCGATGCGCCTCCGCTCACCCCATCCTACGGCCTCATCGGATTCAACTGTCAAACAGCCACTGCTTCAGACAATACGTGTTCTCCAGACATGCGTCATCGCCCCTGTTATTGGCGGCGCGGGGGCGCCGTCGTCTCGTGCATTCCCGCCCTCTTGCGAGAGGGCGTGCGGAACGCCGGGTGCCCGATGCACCCCTGGGCCTGATGCCGATGCGGTCGTCCGCAAGGCTATGCATCAGGACTTTCGGAAAGCACGGGCGATTGCCCGACGTTC
>NZ_JBGMOE010000048.1:0-14858 GCF_041424195.1 Tardiphaga sp.
TTGACAGTACATGAGCCCAATCTTGGAAACCGTGTCAGAGTTTGCAACAGAGCCCAGCCGAGCATATCTATGACACGCTCTACTGCGCGCGCGGCCAGACCGAAAGGCTGATCAAGCGCCACAAGGCTCAACTCGCTAGCGATCGCACCTCGTGCCGATCCGCCAACGCCAACCAGATGCGCCTCATCCTCCACACCGCTGTCTACTGGCTGATGTGGCGCATCCAACAGGAAATCCCCAAGACAGCCGCGCTCGCCACAGCCGAGTTCGCAACGCTACGCCTGCGGCTGCTCAAGGTCGCTGCCCGCGTCATCGAAACCTCCTCGCGTATCCATCTCGCCTTCGCGTCAGCCTGCCCGGACGCCGGCGTGTTCAAAGCCATCGCCACCATTCTCCGGCCAGCACCGACATAGCCAGTGCGGCAGTGCCGATGAAAGCCCGAGCCCTCGTCCATCAACCTCGAAAAGCCCATCGCTCCTGCTGCGGGGAAAAACGCCGGCGCCGGCGCTCGCCCAGATCACGCGGCAACCGACCCACCAAACCCTAAACACCCCAGTGCAGCGGGCTCATGAATAAGCCGGGCTAGAGGCGATGCCGCGAAATCGAGCCTTGATTGCTGACAACCCCTCGATCGACGGGCCACAAGCAGCGTGTCCCCCGCACGACCGAACCTGTCACGGCCTTGCGGGGGATGGGGAATGCAACAGTCCGGTCGTTCAGACGCGAACGAATTTCGATGGTCATCAAAGCGCGGTGGTTGCAGTCTGACGATCGAATATCATCGATTCGTAGCCCGAATTCCGTACCGATTGAAGTTCTGAACGGTAATTGCCGAGACCACCGAGATAAAACATCACTGCGTTTTTCTTGCCAGGAATGTTCGCCCCGAAAATCCACGATTCCGCCTTAGGGAACAGTGTCATGTTGGCAATTGTCCGGCAGGTTTCCACCCAGGCATCTTCGGCTTCCTGCGTCGGCTCGATAGTGGAGCGGCCGTCAGCTTCCATGGTTGCAATCGTGTCGGAAATCCATTCCACCTGGCTTTCGAGACTGGGAGGAAGGTTTGTGAATGGACCGTTGGGGCCCAGGATCATGAACATGTTCGGAAAGTCGGCTTCCATCATCCCGAGGTAACCCAGAGGGCCATCGGCCCACTTGTCCCGGATGGTGACGCCACCGCGTCCCCGAATATCGATCTTCGTATAGTTTCCATCGACCGCATCGAAACCTGTAGCGAAAATCACCGCGTCAAGTTCGTGTTCGATCCCACTGGCCAAGCGGATGCCTCTTGTCGTGAATTCTGCGATCGGATCGTCCTTGACGTCTGCCAGCGATACGTTTTTCCGGTTGTAAACACCGTAATAATCCGTCGCGCACAGCGGGCGCTTGGCATAGATATCGCCGGGCGTCAGTTTCCGGGCGATTTCTGGATCCTTCACGATCTTGGCAATTTTCCGCTTGATGAAGTTTGCCGCCGAGGTGTTAACCTCATCGCTGATCGCGACATCGTTGAAGGTCTCGAACATGAAGCGGAATCCACCACCGCGCTGCCACGCTTCCTCGAATACGCACTCCCGCTCGGCCTCGGGGACGTCGATTCCCGCAACGGTGCTCTCGACAAAACCGAAGGCGACATTCGAACTCTTTATCTGCTTCCAGATTTCGTCATAGTTGGCCTTGTAGGTATCGATCGTCTCAGTGTCTTCGGGCCAGTTTCCGATCGGAACGACGTATTGGGCAGATCGTTGGAATACGGTCAGGTGCTTTACCTGGGGCGCCAGGGCAATGATCACCTGAATTCCGGTTGAGCCCGTCCCGATTATGCCGACACGCTTTCCGCTGAGATCGACCCCTTCAGGCCACGCGCCTGTATGGTAAATGTCACCGGCATAGTCGTCGATGCCACAGAACGTCGGCTTGTTGATCGCCGAAAGAAGTCCCAGGCCGGTAATGAGATACTTGGCCGATGCCGTCTCACCCTTGTCCGTTACTACATGCCATAGCCCAGTCGCTTCGTCGAAACGGGTCGATACTATCTTGGTGTTGAACTGATAGCTGCTGCGCAAGTCGAAGCGGTCAGCGACATTGTTGAGATATTCCAAAATCTCGGGCTGAGTGAGATAGCGGGTCTGCCAGCTGCCTTGATCAAGGAGTTCCTTGTCGAATGAGAAGCGATAGCAGAAGCTCTCGGTATCCGAGAGCGCTCCCGGGTAACGATTCCAGTACCAGGTCCCTCCGACATCGCTCGCATTGTCATAGGCCTTTACGTGGAGACCCTGGTCATTACGCAGCTTGTGGACCGCATAGAGCCCTCCGAAGCCTCCGCCGATCACAATTGCGTCAAAGTCCGCGCCAGGGGTCTTTGTCGCGGTCACATTTCTGATCATATTTACCTCCAGCGCGGGATTTCCGCGCAAACCATTGTTGCAAGATGCGTTTTTCCGGCGGTCAAAGTGCGCGATACCACGCTGAGATCCTGAGCAATTCGTCGTCCGCCTCATGCGCGCGCCCGGCAAGGGCCGGAAAGACATGCTGCATTCCGGGGACGACCGAGAGGGTGACGGAAACGCCTGCGTTGCGAGCTTTTTCGCTCAACGACTCGGCATCGCTCAGCAATGCCTCGGCTCCACCGGCATTGATATAAAGCGGCGGGAAGCCCTGAAAGTCATTCTCGAGTGGATTGGCCAGCGGATCCAGCGGGTCCGCAGTGCCGCCAAGAAACATCGAGATCATGCCCTCGAGTATCTGGCGCCCGACAAGAGCGTCCGTCGCCGCGTTGGCTTCGAGTGTCGCGCCACGCAGCGCCATGTCCAGCCAGGGAGAAAAAGCTATGATGCTGCCCGGAAGTTGCCGGCCCAGCTCACGGAGCCGAAACGCAATGGCAATGGCGAGATTGCCGCCCGCACTGTCCCCCGCAGTCGTTATGAATCCAGGGTGGAAACCTCTTTCGATCAAACCGAGATATGCGGCGATCCCGTCTTCGATCTGGGCAGGGAACGGAAATTCGGGGGACCGCCGGTAATCGGGAATGAACGCAGTTACGCCCAGAGCGCTGGCAAGATGCCCTGCGAGCTTGCGATGACTATCTGCCGATCCCACGGCGAAACCTCCGCCGTGGGTGTAGAGAATGACGCGCGCGGAATCGGCGTCTTGCGGAAATGCCCATATTCCCGGGACTCCGCCGACTTCATCTGATTTGTAGCTTACGCCCTCGGGTTCACGTGCTGGTTTGCCCCACTCGTCGAACATACTGCGCAAATCGGCAATCGACATTGCGGGATTGGCGGCCATCCGGCTGCTCCAATCCTCGTACAATTCGCGCAGGAAATCTGCTTCCCGATTGTCCGCCATTTGGCCTCTCCATCCATCTTTTTTTGAACGCCCCAATCGATCGTTGTCCGAAACTTCGGGCGGCCGAGAGCTGATCCAGTGGAGAAGCTATGTCGTGCTTGGCTTCAGGTCTTGAATTTTACTGCGCGTTCCGTTGTCGTTTTTTGCGGCCACCCAGAGGCAGGTCTCCTAGACCCGCTCCAGCAGCAGCGCGCTTCCTTGTCCGACGCCCACGCACATAGACACAATGGCGTAGCGCCCGGTCCCTTGAGCAAGTTCAATCGCTGCGCTGCCCGTAATCCGTGCCCCGGACATGCCCAGCGGATGACCGAGCGCGATCGCTCCGCCGTTGGGATTTACGCGATGATCTTCATCATCCAGACCCAACGACCGCGTGCAGGCCAGCGCCTGGCTGGCAAAGGCTTCGTTCAGTTCGATCACGCCGATGTCGCCCATCGTCAGCGATTGCCGAGCGAGTATCTTTCTGATCGCCGGAACCGGACCGATACCCATGATCCGGGGAGGAACCCCAGCTGCCGCAGCGGTCACCACTCGGGCAAGGGGTGTCAGCCCATATCGACGAACAGCTTCCTTCGACGCCAGCAGCAATGCTGCGGCACCATCGTTCACCCCGGATGCGTTTCCTGCCGTGACGGTCCCGTCGGTACGCACGATTGGTCGTAGTCGAGCGAGGTCATCTATGGTCGTGTTCGGTTTCGGATGCTCGTCAGCGTCAATTATCGCGGCTTGCCCCCGCTTCACTGGGGCGCTGACCGCCACGATTTCCCGCGCCAATCGTCCGTTGCTGCCTGCTCTGGCAGCCTTGGCCTGCGACCGCAGGGCAAAGGCATCCTGATCGGTCCGCCCGATCGAATACTCCATCGCGACGTTTTCGGCGGTCTCGGGCATCGAGTCGACGCCATAGCTCGTCTGCATCGCCGGATTGACGAATCGCCATCCAATGGTCGTATCCTCCATGGCGACAGCGCGTGAGAACGCGGTTTCGGCTTTTAGCTGAACAAACGGGGCTCGACTCATGCTCTCCACGCCGCCAGCGATCACAAGCTGGAGTTCACCGCACCGTATCGACCGGGCACCAGTGATAACCGCCTCAAGACCTGAGGCGCAAAGGCGATTCAGGGTCAGGCCGGGAACTTCCTCGGGTAGGCCCGCGAGCAGGGCAGCCATGCGGGCCACGTTTCGGTTGTCCTCGCCTGCCTGATTTGCGCAGCCAAGCAGGACCTCATCGATCTCGACCAGGTCGATCGACCGATTTCGCTCGATCAGGGATCTGATCGGAACAGCGGCCAGATCGTCGGCGCGTACCCTGGCAAGGGCCCCGCCGTGGCGGCCGATCGGCGTGCGGATGAAATCGCAGATGAACACATCAGCCATGTCTTCAGACCTATCTTCAAGTTCAGGCATCCGCGAACGACCTGGCGTCGCGAACCAGGTTCGTGATCAGTGAAGGGACTCTCCAGCCCAGAGGGTCGGCGGACGAAAACTCGGTGATCCTTGCAACCACGCAAGCCGGAGTCAATGTGTCCGCGTGATACATCAGTCCCCCTCGCCAGCGAGGGAATCCGTAGCCATGAACCAAGACCAGATCGATGTCCTGTGTCGAGGCGGCGATTCCTTCTTCAAGAATAAGGCAGGCTTCGACGATCATGGACGTGATAATTCGATCGACAATCTGCGCCTCACTCAAAGTCCGACGGGCAAAGCCTTCTTTCGCCGAGATCGCCACGATGAGGTCTTCGACCAAGGCGGACGGCCGGAGCCGACCCGCGTCATCGTAATCATACCAGCCAGCCATCGATTTACGGCCAAGTCTACCATGCTCTTCGACCAGGCACTCGAGTATGGGAAGCATTCTTGCGTCGGCGCGGCCGTCCAGGCGTTGTCGCTGGCGATTGGCATATGCAATATCGAGACCCGACATGTCCTGGGCTTCATAGGGGCCCATGGCCATGCCGAATCCCCGCATTGCCGCATCGATGCTCGACGGTGTTGCGCCCTCGGCAAGAAGGATGTCCGCCGTTTGGCGATATCGGGTCAGTATCCGGTTTCCGATGAAGCCATCGCACACACCGGCCACGACCGGCACTTTGCCTAGCATCCTGGCGAGCGCGATGCCCACGCCAAGAGTTTCCGGAGCCGTTCTGCCACCACGCACGATCTCGAGCAGTTTCATCACGTGCGCAGGACTGAAGAAGTGCAATCCCAGGAAGCGCGCGGGCTCGGGAACACTTTCCGCCAGAAGATCGACATCCAGGTACGAGGTATTCGTTGCGAGAATTGTCGAAGGCGGCAGATTGTCACCAAGGGCTGCAAAGATAGCCTTTTTGACAGCGAAATTCTCGAACACGGCTTCGATGGCGATGTCAGCCGCCCCGAGATTTTCGAGCCCCACCACCACGTTCGTCAAACTGCTGATACTGTTAGCCTCTTTCTCGGTCAGGACCCCCTTCTTTGTGCCTTGTTCGACCAGCCCCGAGAATCGCCGCCGGGCATCTGCTGCCCGCTGGGCATCCATCTCGACCAAGGTCACCGTGATTGAGGCTCGGGCAAGGGCGTAGGCTATGCTCGCGCCCATATTCCCCCCGCCTACGACAATCGCCCGTTCGATCGGACGGTCTGGTCTTGGGTAACATGACCGGGTTGAAGCGGCGCGCTCGGCGAAGAAGATGTGGCGCAATGCCTTGGCCTGATCGGATCCGCGAAGTTCGAGGAAGGCCTCCCGCTCGCGATTCATCCCGACATCAAGGTCCCAGTCGGTACTCCCGGCCACCAGTTCCAGCGCGCGCTCGGGGGCCTTCTGCCCTCGGGCGCGGCGGGCAGCATCCCTGGCAATGGCCGACACCGCATCTGGATGTGCCGCTGGCGCGGGACGCCGGTCGGCGACCAGCATGGTATCGAGTTGATTCCGGTCCATGCCGAGAGCGGCGGCGACGGGATCGGATGCAACACTATCGACAAGTCCGATATCATGCGCCTCCCGTGCCGACAGCAGCCTTCCGTGCACAATCATGTCGAGCGCGTGGGGGATGCCCACAATACGGGGCAGACGCTGCGTTCCACCAGCGCCCGGCACTACCCCGAGCGTCACTTCGGGCAGGCCCAGCCGGGCCGAAGGTGCGGCAACCCTGCACCGGCAGGCCAGCGCAATCTCGAGGCCTCCGCCAAGCGCGCTCCCATTGATCGCAGCGATGGTCGGCACGGAGAGTTGCGCGATCTCCCGCAGCACGTCGTTCAAATGCGGCTCTATCGGAGCATCGCCAAATTCCCGGGCATCGGCCCCGGCCACGAACGCCTTGCCTGCCCCGGTTATGACAATTCGCTCGGGATCGCTGGCGGCGGCCGTGCGTATCGCCGCAAGCAGGGCGGCACGTACCGCAGCCTTCAGGAGGTTGAGCGGAGGATTGTCGATGGTCAGAAGCGCAACACGATTTCGCCACTCGATCCGCACCAGTTGCCCATCGCTCACGCACAAACTCCTGCGAAACGCGAAACGAATTTCGTGTTGAGGTAGCCATCGAAAGTCTCGCTGCCGCCTTCGGTGCCATATCCACTGTCACGGACCCCTCCGAACGGGGTTTCGGGCAAGGCCAGTCCAAAATGATTGATGCTGACCATGCCGGCCTGCAGGCATGCCGCAGCGCGGTCCGCGCGTTCAAGCGAGTTGGTGAAGACATAGGACGCCAGGCCGAACGGCAATGCGTTTGCCCGATCGATGGCATCGCTCATGTCGTCAAAGCGCGAAACCACGGCGATGGGGCCAAAAGGTTCATCCCGCATCAGCGCGATACGATCGTCCGCAGTATCGACGATAGTCGGTGCGAAGAAATAGCCCGCATTCCCCTGTCGTGTGCCGCCGGCAAGGATGGCGGCTCCACCGGCGCGCGCGTCGTCGACCAGGCGTTCCATTTCGGCAATCCGCCGGGCGTGACACACTGGCCCCATCTGGATATCGGGCTCAAGGCCGTCACCCACTTTGACCGTCGCAAAGGCATCAACCAGAGCTGCGACAAAGCGTTTGTGAACGCTCGCCTGCACAAAGAACCTGGTCGGCGATATGCAGACCTGTCCTGCGTTGCGCAGCTTGTTGCCGGCCAGCACCCTTGCGGTCGCCTCGGCGTCTGCATCATCGAAAATCAGGACAGGCGCATGACCGCCAAGTTCCATCGTGGCGCGCTTCATGTGACGACCAGCGAGTTCGGCAAGGCTCTTGCCGACTTCGACCGATCCGGTGAAGGTGATCTTGCGAACATCGGGATGGGCCACCAATGTTTCTGAAATCATTGCGGCATTGCCCCAGACGAGATTGAGGCATCCATCAGGCAATCCCGCTTCCTGCAGATAGCGGGCGATGGCCATACACGCAGACGGGGCTTCCGCAGGGCCTTTCAGGATCATTGTGCAACCGCAGGCCAATGCTGCGGCAACCTTTCGCACTGCCTGGCTCAAAGGGAAGTTCCATGGCGTGATTGCCAGGCAGACGCCCACCGGTTCCCGCAGAACCTGCTGCTGTACAGCAGGGGATCGCGATGGGATTATGCGACCGTAGATGCGACGCCCTTCTTCGGCGTGCCAATCGATATGATCGGCCGAAGAACGCACTTCAACAATCGCTTCGGCCAATGGCTTTCCCTCGTCGAGGGTAATGGCGGCTGCAATTGCCTGTTCGTTCTCACGAAGCAGATTGGCAAACCTGCGCAGTATGGCGCTGCGATCAAGCGGCGAAAGCTGCCGCCACCCTTCGAATGCCACGCGGGCCGATCTCACCGAAGCCTCGAGATCATCGGGCGTCGCTTTCGCGATAAGCCCGATCTGCTGGGCGGTCGCCGGGTTGATGACGGGCTGGGTTTCGCGCTCTTCCGGGCCGATCCACGTGCCTGCGATGAACAGTGCGATGTCTGCATAGTCATGTTGAGTCATAACAATCCTCTTCACCGTCGAGTTTTGGCAACCACGCGGAACTGGACAAACCCGATTTTATTCCGCTCTGCGGAAATATATTCCGCAATATTGACAAACCTCTTACTACCAGTGTAGAGACATTTCAAGTCGGCAACGGCCGGGGTGAGAGGAGTATTGCGGTGCGACCGCGCAAGGAGCTTTCAAAACAGGAAGGTACGGACCGCGATTTCGTGGTTGCCCTGGCGCGTGGACTCGAGGTCTTGCGCGCTTTCCGCAGGGAGGGTGAGGCGCTGGGCAACGGCGATTTTGCCGCTCGGACCGGCTTGAGCAAATCGACCATATCGAGATTGACTTATACGCTGCACCGCCTTGGCTACCTCAGCTTCGACCCGGAAACAGCCCGATACCGCCTCGCCCCGCCGGTACTTTCGCTGGGATTCTCATGCCTTGCCGGATTGCCGGTCATAGATCTGGCCAAGCCGTACATGCAGGAACTTGCAGACTATTCGGGCATGCCTGTTGCGCTGGCAGGCAGGGATCGCCTGACGATGATATACTTGGAGCGTTGCCGCGGCTCGAACCCGATCACGCTCGCGATCGACGTGGGAGCCCATATCAAACTGGCGACCACGGCCGTGGGCCGCGCCTTTCTGGCGGGGATATCCGAAGAGCGCAGATCTGAAATTATCGAGGACATCCGCCACCACGAGGGTCAGGCATGGCCGGCAATCGAGAGAGGGATAAATGATGCTCTCGAGACCTACGCCAAACACGGATACTGCCTCTCGATCGGCGAATGGAAGGCGGATGTGAACTCCGTTGCCGTGCCCTTCATCCCTGCAAACGGTGCGCCCGTTCTGGCCTTCAATTGCGGCGGGGCGGCATCTCATCTGACTCGCGACTGGATCGAAACCGACATTGCTGCCCGGCTGATTGAACTTGTCCGCAACGTCAGCGCCATTTCGCCCTGAGCCTTTAGGAAGCCCATTTCATGTCAATGGACAACGAAACTCTTTCACAGTTCCTGGACACGCTGGATCGCTTTGTTCGCGAGCGGCTCATTCCGTGCGAAACCGAGGTGGCCGAGAATGATGCAATTCCCCAGGCTCTTGCCGAGGAAATCCGGAACATGGGTCTTTTCGGCATGTCGATACCCGAGGCGTTTGGTGGCCTCGGCCTGACCATGTCCGAAGAGGTAAAGGCGGCATTTATTCTTGGTCAAGCATCTCCCGCATTCCGATCTCTGTTCGGCACGAACAACGGCATTGGATCGCAGGGTATCATCATTGACGGCACGCCTGAGCAAAGGGAGCACTACCTGCCTCGCCTAGCCACGGGCGAATTGATTTCATCCTTTGCCCTGACAGAGCCCGATGCTGGCTCCGACGCTGGCTCACTTTCCACATCCGCGAAGCGGGACAGCGAGCACTTTGTGATAAATGGCACCAAGCGCTATATTACCAACGCTCCGCTGGCAGGGTTATTTACGGTGTTCGCCCGTACCAAGCCGGGAACCAAAGGTTCCTCCGGGGTCACCGCCTTCCTCGTGGACGGGACTACCCCTGGTATCTCGTTCGGTGCACGCGATCGCAAGATGGGACAGAAGGGATCGCAGACCTGCGATGTGATCTTCCAGGATGTGCGTGTGCATGAATCGTCGATCATCGGCGGGCCTGAATTCGAAAACAAAGGGTTTCGGACAGCGATGAAGGTCCTTGATCGCGGCCGCTTACACATATCAGCTATATGCGTCGGGGCCGCCGAGCGGCTGATCAAGGAAAGCCTCGCTTACGCCCTGGAGCGTAAGCAGTTCGGTGAACCCCTAGCCGAAAAGCAGCTTATTCAGGCCATGCTGGCTGACAGCAAGGCCGAGGCTTTTGCCGCACGATGCATGATCGAGGAAACCGCTCGTCGGCGCGACGCGGGCCAGGACGTGTCAACCGACGCGGCGTGCTGCAAGATGTTCGCCAGCGAGATGGTCGGCCGGGTCGCGGATCGCGCAGTCCAGATTCATGGCGGCGCGGGCTATATGTCTGAATACCCGGTGGAGCGGTTCTACCGCGATGTGCGCCTGTTCCGTATCTACGAAGGCACCACCCAAATTCAACAACTGATAATCGCCCGAAACATGATCAAGGAAGCCGCCTTCTGATCGGAGCAACTTCCTCACCGGAGAAACTTATGGACCTCAACTTCCTGTCTTGTCCGCGCATTATTTGCAAAGCGGGATCGCTGTCCCAAGTCGGTGACCTCGTCTGCGAGCTGGGAGGCAGCCGAGTCCTGCTCGTCACCGATCCTGGCATTGTGGCTTGTGGATTTTCCGAACAGGCCATGTCCAGCCTCGGTGCGGCAGGCATCGCGGTCGAGATTTTTGACCGCGTAGCAGCAGATCCGCCCATGGCAATCGTCTCGGAAGCTGTTGGATTCGCCAAATCGTTCGGAGCCGACGCAATTATCGGCCTAGGTGGAGGAAGCTCCCTCGATACGGCCAAGGTGGTCGCGCTGGCAGCGGCGAGCGGCCAGACTATCGACGGCATGATTGGTGTCGGCAAAGCAATCGGCCAAAGGCTTCCACTCATCCAGATTCCCACAACCGCCGGCACTGGCTCGGAAGTGACGTCGGTTTCCGTCTTGACCAGTGCCAAACAGGAAAAGCTGGCTGTTTACGCGCCGCAACTGCTTCCAGACATTGCGCTGCTGGACGCAGCGCTTACACTCGGCATGCCTCGCAAGATCACGGCAGCGACCGCACTCGATGCCATGGTCCACGCCATCGAGGCTTCGACGAGCAGGACTCGCAAGAATTTGATTTCCGACGGTCTGGCAGACAAGGCCCTTTCGCTCCTGGGGCAAAACTTGCCGCGCGTCCTCGACACCCCATCGGATCTAGCCGCACGCGAAGCAATGTTGCTGGGCGCAACCCTTGCAGGCATGGCATTCATCAACGCCAGCGTGGGTTCGATCCATGCACTATCGTACCCGCTGGGAAGCCATTTTCACGTGCCGCATGGACATGGCAATGCTCTGGTTGCTGCACCAGTGATGCGCTTCAATCTGGTAGTCGCAGAAGCTGAATACGCGCATCTTGCCAAGGTATTCTTGCCGAATCGGACCTTTGCAAGCAACGCGGAGGCTGCCAATAGTCTCATTTCGGCAATGGAGGAAATGTTCGCAGCGAGCGGTCTGGAAACGCGGCTATCGCAGCTGGGCATTTCTGCCGATGCCGTTCCGGCGATGGCGCGCGAAGTCACCACGGGACTTACTCGCCTGATAGCCAACAATCCTTGCGACATGTCTTATGATGATGTCGTGTCACTATACGAAAACGTGCTATGACCTCGGGTCCCCTCACAGGAATCCGTGTCGTTGACCTCAGCCGTGTTCTCGGCGGACCATACTGCACGCAAGTTCTCGCCGACTACGGCGCCGACATCATCAAGATCGAACCACCTCAAGGAGACGAGACGCGAGGATGGGGCCCTCCATTCAAGGATGGTCTCAGCGCCTATTTTTCGGGCGCAAATCGCAACAAGCGATCGATCGGCATCGACGTTGGCAAGCCCGAAGGACGCACGGTCGTGCTCAAGCTGCTGGAGAGCGCGGATGTGCTGGTCCACAACTTCAAGAGCGGGACTTTGGAAAAATGGGGGCTGGGCTACGATCAAGTGCTTCAAGCGCTGTTCCCGAAGCTTGTCCTTTGTCATGTGACGGGCTTCGGCGCTGACGGTCCCCTGGGCGGACATCCGGGTTATGACGCGGTGGTCCAAGCAATGACCGGATTGATGAGCATCAACGGCGACCCCGGAAACGGGCCGGTCCGTATGGGCACTCCGGTGGTTGATATCGGGACCGGCCTTATTGCCTGCAATGCAATCCTTGCCGCATTGATCGAGCGCGGCAGATCGGGGCTTGGCCAGAAAATCGAGGTTCCGCTCTACGACTGTGCGATCAGCATGCTGCATCCTCAGGCCGCCAACGCCCTGATGTCAGGCAAAATTCCGGTAGCAACGGGCAACGGACATCCGAACATCGTGCCTTATGACATGTTTGAGACGCGCACCGGAAAGATCTATCTTGCCGTTGGCAACAATGGCCAGTTCGCCAAACTTTGTGCAGTTTTGAAACGCCCGGATATTGCCGTGGACGCCCGCTTCGTCGATAATGCCGCAAGAATCGCGCATCGCAGGGAACTTGGCGAGTTGCTGACGCAATGCCTTGCCGAGCTTGAGGCCGAAACTCTCGAACATATGCTGCTGAATGCCGGCGTGCCGACAGGCGTTGTGCGCAACGTGAGCGAGGCGCTGGCGCATCCCCATACCATTCACCGAAACATGGTGGTGAAGATGGGCAATTACAGCGGCACGGGAATTCCGGCACTGTTCGGCCGGACGCCCGGGTCTATCCGCAGTGCACCGCCAAGCTTCGGGCAGGACAGCCGGTGCATTCTGCTTGAATCTGGGTACAGCGAAGCTCAAATTGCACAGATGGAAGAGCAAGCCATAGTGTTTGGTGCAGGAGAGAACGAAACTGGCCAGGTTTGAAATGGCCGATCTCGACTGAGATTTTTCCAATCACCATGCGCTCTGGGTTGGGGGGTGAGCCATGAATGATCTAATTCCGCCAGAAGATATCACGAAATGGATTCCTGGACGCAAAACGATCGACAGCACTGCACAAGGCTGGCGCGGATTAACATTAATGGGTTATCGTTACGCTGGCCTCGAAGTCGAGATTCCGCCGATGCGGGATTATATGATCGTGGTCTATCAAGACGCCGATACCAGCATGCGCCGTCGTTGCAATGGCCCTTGGCAAACCGAGAAACTTCGGCCGGGCTCCATTTCCCTGCTCACACGGGGTGAACAATCGACGTGGCAATGGGACGATGCGATCAACGTCAGGCATATCTATCTTGGCCATAGTGCGATCAGCGAAACCGCTGCCCAAATATTTGACCGGGACCTCGCGAGCATCGATATTGCAGACCGTGTTTGTACGACGGATAATATGATCCAATTCTGTCTAAATATGCTTGAACAGGAATACAGTGGTTTTGGAGTAGGCGAGTGCCTCTTCATTGATGCATTACGAACGCAACTTGCAGTCCACCTGATCAGAAACTATGCTGATATTGCAATAAAGGAAACTCATATTGGTACTTTAGGATCAAATTTGCGGAAGGTGGTTTCAGAGTACATCGAGGAATCGCTAGGCGATCGAATTCATCTCGAGGATTTGGCATCGATCGCGGGATTAAGCCCGTTTCATTTTTCCCGAAGGTTCAAGCTCGAATTCGGCGTGACACCACATGCATTCGTAATTCAACGAAAAATTAAGAAAGCAAAGGCATTGCTTCTCAAACGGGATCTGCCTTTGAAAGCGATTGCGGCTGATTGCGGTTTCTCCGATCAAAGCCATATGAACAGAACATTCAGAAAGGTGTTAGGCATTACACCAGCGGAATATCGCCGATCTGCCTAGCTGTCTGGTTGCGACACATCATTGGGACATGGTAAGTAGCGCCATCGCGGATCACGCGTGGCGCTTTGCCGCTTTTGCTGATGAGGTTTCGTGATGGTGCAAATACATCCACAAGCCCGGACCACTCCTGCTGTGAGGGCGGAAATTGCCCGTTCCACCGAGCGGACCAGTGTCGTGGCCAAGCGCTATGGCATCAGCGACGAGACGGTCCGCAAGTGGCGCAGACGCGGCGAGCAGGCGGTCCAGGATCGCTCAAGCCGTCCCACGCGCCTGGCTTGGCGCATGAACGAGGAAGAGCGTGCCATTATCTGCGCTGTGCGCAAGGCGACAGGCTTCGCCCTAGATGATCTCACCTTCGTGCTCCGGCACTTCCTGCCACACCTCAACCGCAACAGCATCTATCGGGTGCTCAAGGCCGAGGGGCTTAATCGACGACCGCCCAAGCCCGCGGCGCAGCCACGCAAAGGGCAAGGCCGCTTCCAGGATTATGACCTGGGCTTTGTCCACATCGACGTGAAACATCTGCCAAAGCTGCGCACTGCGGACGGCGAGATCCGCAAGCGCTTCCTTTATGTGGCCATCGATCGCTGCTCGCGGTTCGTCCATCTCGACGTCTACGACGCCGAAAATGCCGCCAACGCCATCACCTTCCTCAAGGCCGCCAGGAGAGCGTTCCCGTTCCGCATCACCCATGTCCTGACCGACCGGGGATCTTGCTTCACCGCTGACGATTTTGAACAAGCCTGCGCGAAGATGAGGATCAATCATCGCACGACGCGGCCCTATACACCCCAGACCAACGGCATGGTCGAACGCTTCAATGGCCGCATCGCCAGCGAGGTGCTCGGCATCAACGTCGCCGGCCATGCCGATCTCGAAATCCTGCTAACCGGCTTCAACCGTGCCTACAACCGGCGACGACAGCGCGTGCTCCAAGGCAGTTCACCACGCCAGATGGTAGAGAAACGCATCGGCTTGATGCCCTCGCTAGCCAATCCTCTTTACAACCCTAAGGCGCCGGACGATCTTATGGCTAAGGTCGACGACATCTTGTATTATGCCAATGATGTGTCGGGCTCTGTTGCAAACATGGGGCACGGCCGCGCGGCGTCACCCAGTTGGGGGAT
>NZ_JBGMOE010000049.1:0-14801 GCF_041424195.1 Tardiphaga sp.
AGGCGTGGGAAACTGGCGGTGGAGACACCCCACAGCGCCCACGTCTGACTCTACTTAAAGCCGACACGTTCTCGGAGCTTGAGGCCCCAGTCTCGCAAGGCACTTTCAGCCGAGCTGCGGGTCAGGATGACGCAGGCCGCTTCGTACAGAAGGTTTCGCACCTGATGATCTCCGCGCCTGGAGATGTGCCCATTGTAGTCCACCTGGCCTGATTGGTATCGTCGTGTGGTCAGGCCGAGCCAAGCGCCGACGGATCGCGACGTTCGGAAGTTGGCTGGATCTTCCACGGCCGTCGCAAAGGCGGTGGCAGTGACGACGCCGACGCCTGGGATAGACATCAGCAGCTGGCAGGCCTCGCTCTGACGCGCATCGCCAATCAGGCGCCGCGTAAGTTCGGCGGCGCGCATACGCACGCTACGCCAAGCTTCGAGCAGCGGTAAGATGATGCCCGCCAAGTCCGAGCTATCGCCCAACTTGGCGCGTACGTTTGCGTCGAATGTACTGCCCTTGCCTGCAGGTACGACGAGGCCGAAAGTCTTCATCAGACCGCGGATTTGGTTTGAAATCTCGGTCTTGATCCTGACCAACTTCGTGCGCGCTGCCACCAGCGTTCGGGTCAGCATGCTGTCGAAGCCCTTTACCCGAACCTCACGATAGAAGCCGACTTCGGCCAGATGCGCCAAGCCGTCTGCATCGTTGGCATCGGTCTTGTTGGCGGCCATGTCCAATGCCGCCTTGGCGTGACGCGCATCGACGCAAATAGCTGGCAACCTCTCAGCCTGGAGAGCATGGTAAAACCAGACCGACAAAGGGCCAGTCTCGAAGATAACTCGCTCTGGTTCTTGGGCATGCTTGCGGACAATCCGAGCAATGGCCTCCGGATCTGAGGCGCACTTGCCTCGCCAGACCCGCTCGCCGTTGCGCCGAACCGAGATCGCAGTATCTTTCATCGATACGTCGAGGCCGATATATTCTCCCATGGCTGTTCTCCATCAGATGCTTGGGCCCGGCACCGCGTCGTGAGCCCGTACTTTCATCTTATCGGGGAACAGCCACCCCTTTCCATGCCCAACTGACCAGAGCCGACTCGCTTCCCGCGATTACCCCATGTGGATGCCTCCCTTCGCCCGGCATCGTATGATGCGGACTGGCGCCATGGTGGCGCACGAAGGAGGAGGATATGGCGAACGCACACATGCTGTCGATCGACCTGGCAAAGCGTAGCTTCCAAGTCTGCGCGACCGATCGAGCAGGGTCAAAGCTTATTTCCCGGTGACCTTTACCCCGATGTCGTCCGCCAGATTGACAAGTGCTGCGTAGGTTGTCGCGTCCCTCACGATGTCGACCGACGGCGCGGCACTGCTCAGTGGCGCGGGAGGAAGCCTATCTGCGAACAATATGATCGCTCGCTCGGTGTCATCCTGTCGCGATACCCAACACAAGCCATGAATGTCTGGACACTGGGCATGGATCGCCTCCGCCCACTTCCTCGTCTGCGGATAGAGGTCCTTTTCGGTATCTATGAGGTCCCCGCGTGGAATGCCGAGCTTGCGCAATGCCTTGTTGCTCAGATCGGCGAGTATCAATTCGATCGCCGGAGTGACCTGCGAATAGTGGTGCTTCCTGAGCTTGCGTTTGGCGACGGTCTTGAGACCGGCGCCGAACGGAACATCGTGAAAAACTGTCTCCATGGCGGCGCACTCAAAGGTTGTGCCGCCATAGATCGTGGCTATCGAAGTGCCTGTGGCATCGAAGATCGGGCTGAAGCGGGCATTGCCAATCGGACCCGGATTGAATTGTTCTGCCTTGTAGACGTCGGGATGGATTCGATGAATAACCGCCGTCGTTGCCCAGGCTGCCCGTTTAACCAACGTGTTGAGGTTTGTCGGCGGAGCAGAAATTGTTCGAGGTGCGCTCCCACCGGCAGCAACCGGGGCTCCCGCGACGGGTGACGCGGAAGTCGGGGTGGAAGGGGTTCGTGGAGTGCACGGCTTCGAGGAAATTGTTTTCCCCTTAGCCATGCAGCACACCTGCTATCTCATCTTCGGCCGCAGCGAGTACGCGGTCAGGCGCCCGGGCGAGCAGATCTTTCGGCGCCGCGCCTCCGAGGAAACTGTTCGCTGAGGCAAACCAGATCGCGACGTCCCAGTCATCGAGTTCGTCTCCGAAAACGCTCAGGACGGGCGCTAACCCGGCGATAGGCCGATAGTCGGCATCGGGGTCAAGGGCGTAGCCCGGATAAAAATCGCTGCCGTTACGTCGAAGCGCGAAAATCCGACCCTCGCGCTTCCACCTGTTGGGCTGGGCGCTCGCATTCTGCCCGGAAAACCCGGCGACTTCTGAAAGTTGGGCCGCGCTCAGCCAATCTCCCGACGCCAAAACAGCCGCGCGGGCCTCAGCGTTCATTCGCGCTTCAGTCAAAAGATGCTCGGGGCTCGGCACTTGGGGAACGAGCACGTCGACAAGCCTTTCGATCGTCGCACTCTCCCGGGTCGCGAGCTTCCCAACGATCAGCGGAGCGATCAGGCGGACGGCTTCGGCGAACTCCAACGCGTATCCCTGGTTGGCATTCTCGAGCTTGAGCGCGATAATCTGATCGCCGCGCGCAGCCTTTAACCGCTCACGGACCTCATTGGCGGGTCCGGCCAGCCCTTCGATGCCGGGCATGGCTAGCTCTTTGACGTGTGTAGCGACCATCACCGGCCTCCTGTTGGATATCACAGATATCTATATAGACCGATTACCTTAATAATCAATGGGCGCACGAGAAGCGCGCTTTTGCGGACCCTCAGCGAAGGGCTGTCTCGCACCTGACAGCTTAGAGATCGGATGGCCGAATGGACCGGAGCCTTCTCTCTTGCTTGCGGAAAAGGCCCGAACCGGCCATTCTCCGAGGCAGGAGATGGCCATGCGCTTCCCAAAGTTCGATCTTGAAACTTACAAACGAACGAAGGATTTGTCGGGCGGTCCCATCTACGCGATCGTTGAGGAAGAGATTCCCGAGATCGGAATGATCACCGACGAAAACAGCAATCCCACTCGAGGCGGTCTGATCGGCTATGCCCTCGCCTATGCTATGATGGCCTGCTTTGTCGGGGCGATGTTCTACGTTCTCTAAGACTCATTCGCGCAGCTTGGGGTCCTGGAAGAAGCCGCGATCGTGGTCGCGGTTCACCTCCTGCTCAAGACCGACGGACCCTTGAACCCGCTGCCCCCGCATCGTCTGCGCCGCGGCACGGTCCCCGCTCAGCTCCGCCTTGCCGGCCTCAATGATTGCGGCGGCACCGACATCCCCGCCGCCAACAGGGCCGGCCGGCAAGCGCCCGGGACCATGCGGCCGGTAGGAGGCCCTCACATCCGCTTCGCTCCGGACACTCGGCCGGCTCACGTCAACCAGATGCCCGGCTGAAGCTTCCACTGCGCGAGTAGGTCCCGTCAGACATCGATGCGCCGGTGCCGTTCGAATGTTCGTCCCGCACGCCACTTGAGGATGTGCTGGCGCTGTCGGTGCCGCGAGTTTCGTCGGTTGCATGCCTTAGCGCATCCGTCTGAGACCCCGATTTTGAGACGCTCCCGCCTATGCTGGGAAGGCGACCCGGTACTCCTCCGCGACCGCCCGACCCGCCAGCCGTCTGGCGCCCCGTATTCGACGTCGAATTCGCCCAGCTCACATTGCCATAGGCATAGTTGCCCGTCGTCTGCTCGAGCGCCGCGCGCCTCCGCCGCATTCTGCGCAGGCGCAAAGCATCGACATTGACTGGCCAGCTATCGAAATCGCGCCGCGCGCGAGACCGGCCGCGAGGAAAGGCGTTGCTGAGCTTGGGATAGACCTCCTTACCCCACAGCGGAGCGTTGGCCTCGATCATCGGCGCCCATTGCGCGTCGAGCGCCTGGTAGGCCTGCCGACAGGTGATGATGAAGTTCTGGACCGTGCCGTCGCCCTGCCGCTCCAGCCATTCCTGCGAGCGCGCTTTCGAGCCCGGCCCGATCGCAGCCCAAAGATCGGGTGCCTTCGCGAGGTTGGTGCGCGACTTCTGATAGAGCATCACGTCGCCGAACACGCAGTTCTTGAAGTGGTTTTCGAGGTTGGTTGAGAACTCCGCATCCCGCACGACGAAATTGCGCGTCGCATCGCTTATACGATCGAGCCCATCAGGCAGTGGATTTTCCGTCAATCTGGATGAACGCCTCACACGGTGAACAGCACCGACATCCAGCGCGGCAAGGTCCTGCTCAACATTCAGATCGCTCCCGCTCTGCACGACCATCGCCTTCCTCTCCGCGCTTCATCCCGTTCAGGATTGCAGCTGTCATCAGCGATCTTGCAGTTTGGGTGAAAGAATGTATGTGAGATGCCGTAAGAGCCGTATTTTGGTCATCGTCATGCAGCCGATTGCAACCCAGATTATAGATCGCTTGGAAGGGGGCGAGACATTGAGTCGCGCGGATTTTGCGCTCGATGTCGACTATGATTCGGTCGGACGCGCTCTGCGGCAGCTAGTCGCGGACAAGAAGGTCGTGCGGGTCGGGCGTGGGCGATATCGCAAGGCGAGCGCGAGCACGCGCGGTTCCTCGCTTGGTACGATCGCTGAAGCGATCGAGAAGAAGGTGCGCCGCTCGAAGCGCAACGTCTTCCTGCGCGGGGATTTCGCTGACCTTGGAAGCTATGATGCGGTGGGCAGGGCCCTTCGTCAAAAGGCCAGGGACGGCAAGCTCGTCCAGATCGGCTACGGTCTCTACGCCAAGGCGGAGCCATCGCCGTTCACTGGCAAGCCGGCGCCGGTCGTTGGAATCAAGCGCCTCGCGACGGAGGCATTGGGCAGGCTCGGCAAGGCGGTGTCCTCGTCGAGCTTCGAGAAGGCCTATAATGGCGGTCGCTCGACGCAGGTGCCGACGGGCCGCATCATAACGGTCAAGGATCGGGTCCGTCGGCGCATCGGATATGACGGCAATTATGTCATTCTCGAACGCACCCGATGAAGATCGGCTCGGCCGGGTCGCGGGTGCTCTGGCGGTCGATGAAGCCTTTGTCGAAAAAGACTGGTTCGTCACCCAGGCGATAGGGCGCTTGGCCGAGCTGACGACCGAAGACTTTACACCGGCCTTCTCCGGCGGCAGGCCGCTTTCCGCGATCCAGTCGAGAACGATGCCCAGGCGCCGCGAGCGCAGCAGGTCGAGAAAATTGCCTTTGCCGATATGCGCAAGCTTCATCTCCCTGGTGCTGGGCTGCAGTTTGAGAGCAGCGCGCAAAGGCGCGATGTCGATCACTTTGCGCGCACCTCGATGGGCGACGCCGGCGAGGACGAAACATCCCGGCTCGGCGACGTTCAGACCGTCGGCCGTGACATGCAAACGGCGGATGTTGTTCGTCTCGTCATAATAGAGCGTGTAGGCCGCGTCGGCGCGATGCAGTCCATGGAGCCGGACGTCGAGTTGGCGCAGATCTTCGATATCCATGTCCCGGCCTGCCTGGCGTCTTCCTCAAATATCAGCGGCTGGTGATCCTGAGGCCGAGAACCGGATGCTCTTGGCAGCGGGCGGCTCCGCTGGCCCGGCGCGTCTTTCGTGCCATTTCCGCATATCGGCGCGCCATCGAGCGAGATCTCCGGGCAGGTCGACCGCTCGGCCGCACGATATTCGTCCGTGGTACGCTGCTCGTAATATTTGACGCTGAAATCGGCCATTTTGGTCTCCGGGGGCATGGCGGGGGCCGCTTGCATTAGTGCCAACTGTGTCACTTTACCTCGCGCCGGGTAAAGTGACGTAGATGGCAAACTTACGACCCATCGGGCTTGCGGTTCGATATCCGTATGATGTTCACGAAGGCGACGACGATGCCGACGGCCATCACGATGAGCAGGCCCCAAGGGGCGGTGCCGGCGAACCTGTCGATGAGCCAGCCCAGAAGGGCGCCGCCACCAATGCCCCCGAGGAGCTCCGCCAGCACACGATTGCCAAGGCTGTAGTTGGCATCGGTGCCGGTAGCGGCAGGGCAGGTTCGCTCCTCCTCGGTCGAATGAGCCGCATCGAGCCGATCCTTGAGCTCGTCCAGCCGAGGATCCTCGCCAACAATTTCGGGGTCTGATTGATTATTGCTCACAGGGCCGGTCTAACATGGTGTGAGGACGACATAAATGTCGGGCTCGGGTAAAGTGACACGGATGGCAAAAGCACCGTCCGTCGTTTCCATGAGCATTTGGGGGATTCACAAGAGTCCGGCTTTGTGCTTGATTCGTTCCATGATCCAGCAGGACCTCTTTGCGTCGGCGGCATCCCAGCGGACGGCAGGCATGCCCGACATCGTTCGCATCATCGCGGAGCATTCCGCGCGGCCGCGCTACACCTTCATGGTGCTCGACCTCATCGCGCGGGTTGCCCGCGCGAACGGGCAGGCGGGACCGCTCGTTCGCGCGGGCGAGGCGCTCGTGCCGATCCGCGAATGGCTGGCCGCGACGATCGCACCGAGCGGCGCGCGCCATCATCAGCGCCGCGCAACCGCAGACAAGGTCCGCGCTGCGCTCGCGGTCAGGGGTGAGCTTCCGGGAAACCCGGCCGAAGCCGATCGCCTGGTCGAAGCGGAAGTCAGCGAACGTGCGCGTGAAACCGGCATGACGGCGATCAGCCGAGCCGTATCGGAGCTGGTGAAGGCCGGCCTCATCACGCGGCACTACCAGGGCTTCTTCGTGGATCATGAAAATCGCGGCGCCCAGCGCCACGCGGTCTACACCGTGACGGATGCGGTGCGGGCGGCGCTCCACCCGGGCTTGGCCATCAGCGAGAACCGGCGGCAACCCTATGTCCGCGGCGCGCATGGGCAACCGCGGGCAACGGCAGCCCGCGCCTCCGGCTAGATATCCTGCGCGTGCTGCGGGAGCGCGCGCTTTTCCTGGCGCTCCCAGGTTTCGATCAGGAACAAGGCCAGCGAGCTGGCCGCGTTGATCGCCAGACGCGCGATGCGTGGATCGATCCGCCGGAAACCCTTTTCGCGCCCATGAGCATCACCGCCATGCGTTCGTAGCGCGCCTATGCCCTTTGCGACCGACGTCAGACCGCTCAGGATCTGGCGGATATCGCCCTCGATTGCAGGAGGCAGGTCGGTGCGGCCCGGAGAAAGGTTCAATGGTTCCTGGATAGCGCGGATAAGGCCGTCGATGTCCTTCTTCGCTGGCAAGGGCAGTCCGAGCTCGATCAGGATGGAGCGGCAGACTGCCTCGATGAGCGAGCAGGCGGCGGTGACCGCATCCTCCGGGTCGTCCTGAAGATTGGGGAGCGCGCGTGCGATCTCCATCTGCACGGTGTCGAAGTCGAGCGTCGCGACTTTCTGGATAAAGGGTTCGACGATCGTCCCGGAACTCTGGCGTCTGGTCAGGACAGCCTTGCCGCCCACGACGACCACTGCCAGTTCGTCGGCGCCGAGCGCCCTGTTCAAATGCTCGCGCACGGCGACCGCCTTGTCCGGCTCCGCGAGATACTCGCGCGGATCGCAGACCTTCTCGATGATGCGGGTGATATAAAGGTCGCCTTGGCCATCGTAATGATTGGCAGTCTGGCGCAGGAAATCCGTCGTCGCCGGCACGCGGGAATTCGCGCCAATCCGCATGTCGAGGCCGCAATCGAGGAAGAATTGCTCGATCTTCGGCCCGGAGCGATAGATCCCGATCGCCGGGCTGTTGTCGTTGCCGGCGCCGCCGGTGATCATGTCGACCAGCGCCTTGATGACGAAGGGAGAGAATTTGCCGTTCATGGCTTGGATGCCAAGCGCGTCAAGCCTGACGCCCTCTGGCAACCTTCAATCTTCACTGCCGACATGCTCTGCCTCGTCGGTCAGTGATGCCGTCAAAATTCGAAGCGTAATCGCCTGCGCATCCGCGACCAGATGCCTGTTCTTCTCTCGGTAGAGCAGCTGCCCGATCACCGTCTCAACAGCTTTCGGGTTGACCCTCTCCACGACTTCCAACGCCTTGCGGCAGCGGTCGTGACCGCATTCGCGCAATGCCGACACGACATAGTGGTCACCATGGTGCTCGGCGATGGCAGCCAGGTCGAACATGTCGCGTGGCTGCAGGTTCCAGCCTCGGAAATACACCTTCTTAGCTGCAATCTCGGCCGGAGTTTCAAGGTCGACCGTCCGCCCCCTTACATCGTGACGTTCACTGGGAACATCGAGGATGGCGGATGAGCAAATAAAGTCGATCTCACCCAGTTCGTCATAGGCCAGTTTGAGCGCCTGCGTTCCGTCGCTCTTATATTCGTCCGGCCGACGGGTCATCGCGAAATCCTGGACCTCGGGATTGAGGAAGGGCAGGATTTGCGGGTCATCGAGGAAGATATCGATGTCGTGGCTTTCACGATGATCGATCTGAAGCATGAGCGCCGTCCCGCCACCGAAGCTCCAGGAGGGCATGAAGCCGACACTCTTCTCGAATTGGCCGAAGATTTCCATCGCGAGATCGAACAGGACCGGCCACTGGCTTGGGCCCCGCTCGACCATGCGTTTACGCCGCCAGCGGGAGCGCGTAGCCCGACAGGTGGGAGAACTGGCCCGCGACCGCGCAGACCTTGTCGGCATCGGCACCCATTTCCTCGACGAACTGCAGCTGCAGAGCCGGGCTTACTTCCGAGAAGAAGGAGAACACGGGCGCGTTGAAGTCGCTCGCGCTCTTGGGGTCGGCGATCAGTGCAGCGAGTTGATGCGCGGAAAGGTTCGCCCCATAAGGAGCGTTCACCGTCGCCAACACCAAGCTTGCTGCCTTTGCCATTTCTAACCTGTACCATGATCTCGTGGATCGTTCAGCGCATATAGCGCTTCGGCGTTATCAAAACAAGAACGCCGCCAATCTGCCATCCGGCTAAGCGGATTGTAGCGGGACCGGCTCTTGGGGCGGGGCAGGCTTCGGATGAAGCCGTTGTTCCAAGGCCAGTTCGTTCTGTGGACGCGCTCGATCGCCTCCGCAACACCATTACGAACCGCGACCTCGCACACCTGAAGTGGTACGATCAACGCTCCGGAAAGATCGAGATTCCATTCGTGGAGCGCGAGTGCTTTCTCCCGGTCATTGCCCATCGCCTGCTGATAGGTGGCGAAGCGAGGCGAAGAGATAACGAGGGGCAGTCATGTATCTCGTTCTGCGAAAAGGGCAATTTGGGCGTCCTGTCGGAGGCTATTTACGATCCCGTCAACAGCTCTATGTAAAGGTGGTCGGCTTTGAGAACGCGGGCTCACGCCCCCCTCATTGCTTAAGGATATCAAAAGCCCGCCGAAAGGTGGGCCTTTTTCCGTCGATCGCGGGACGGCAATCATCCCATGAAGGCAGCGTCGTCTTGCAATTCAGGTGCGCCCGCGTATATACGAACGCATTACATTGAGGATTGTGTCGTGGCCGCTGCAAGCGCGAAGAAGGAAACCCCGGTGTCGATGCGTTTTCGCAACGACGATCTTGCGATCATCGATCGCGGAGCGGCGATGCGCGGGCTATCTCGGACAGAGTTCGTGCGTCGAGCGGCTTTGCATGATGCCCAGGTGGCCATGCTCAGGGAAAGCGTTGTGCGGATTTCGGATGAAACCTACACTGACTTCCTTGCCGCGATCGAAGGGCCCGTGACCCCGCTGCCGCCCAAGGCGCAGGAACGCCTGCAGCGCAAGGCGCCCTGGGCCTGATCCAAGGTGAGCCTTTCTACTGTCGAACCGCTGCGCGACACTCATTTGCTCGACGAGTTCGCCTGCGGCAAGCCGGCGTTGGATGAGTGGCTCAAGTCCTATGCCAAAGCCAATCAGCGAAACGACTTCACGCGCGTGATGGTGGTGCACGAAGACAATCGCGTTGTCGGCTATTATGGGCTTGCGCCGAGCGCATTGGATGCTGCGGGCGCGCCGCGCCGTATCCGGACCGGGCGGCTGCCTGACCCGATACCGTGTCTGCTGATCGGCCAGCTCGCTATCGACCATCGCTATCATGGCCAAGGTATGGGTTCAGCGCTGGTGACGGACGCTCTGCGGCGATGCCTGGCCGGCGCCGAGATCATCGGCGGGCGTGCGGTCGTCGTTCGGGCGATCGACGCGGAAGCCGAACAGTTTTGGCAGAGCTGGGGCTTCACCCCGGCGCGCGACGACCCATCCGTGCTGATGCGGTCGATCGCCGATATTCGCGCAACGCTATCGCCTGCGCACTAACCGAAAAGCGCTGAAACGCGCCCTCCCCGCGCGATTTTCTCACTTACCATAATGAGAGGTTATGGTAAGTATATTGCCGCAATCACGGCGGGGAAGGGGTAAATTCTGCGAATGAGGAAAGTGCAGCAATCACGCGGCACATTTGTACCGCGCTTTGTGCCGCAGGCACCGTGTGCTACGCGGCCGCTGGCGTCAGTCGGCCCCAAGCTCGGGAACCTCGAACAGTTCGACTTGCTCGAGCACGACCATGCGAACGCCGTCATCCTCGTCGAGCGTCAGGCGCCGAACGCTACCTTCATAGGCGATCCAGGCACCGTCATGACCGCTGGTCGTGCGCACATAGCCAACCGCAACATGACCGCCGGCCTCGACCTTCTGGACGATTGGCAACAGCCATCCGAAGCGCAAGGGATCGGCTCGGGCCGTGATCGGCGACACGCGCGCCACTTTCTCGCAGAGCCAGCCCATTGCGATCGCCAGCCCGAGGAAAAACAGCAGTTCCAGTTCGATCGCGAGCGAGGACAGTCCCTGCGACGCGTGGCCGCTGAGCAGCGCCTTATAGGGGTTGGGTTCGTAGGACAACGTGATGAGAGGTTTCCAGGTCGCGATCAGCTCGTTGAGCGCGAAGATGTCGGCGCCAAGGACATGCGCCCCGAGCGCCAGCGCCACGACCAGGAAGATGGTCAGATTGGAGTTCGGCCGATCCGGCCGCGGCGAGACGAAATCGCGCGCCTCCCCTATGCGAAGTCAGAAATAGCCGGCGAAGCCCGGCAGCAGCAAAACCAGCGCGCCGAGCAGCGCATAGCCGAATGTCATGACGGCTCAGGCCGTCTTGGCGGTTTTCTCGGCCTTCGCGGCGCGAATCTTCTCGCGGTCGATGACATAGACGCCATTGCGCTGGACAGCCGCCTCGCGCGCCTTCCGCCAGCTCCCGAAGGTTTCATGAACCTCACGGCCCAGTTTCAACGCTTGTGCCGAGTTGAGCTGCATCACATCCTCCAGCCAGACATATAGCGAACAATGACCGAAAATTCCGCAAGATCCTCCGAGAGCGAGATCATCATCGTCAAGACCGCGGGAACGACGCTCCCACGGCGTTCGCGCAAGGCGGATGCAGAAAGTATCGACATGCGGCTGCTCCGCACGATCAGCGGTATCGTTCCAGCCGATCTGCCGCCGATCAGCCGGCTCGGGCTCGAAACCACGCTGGCGGCCATGGCTGACGCATCGAAAGCGGCGATCGCCGCCGATCTCGACTGCTGGCGCGACTGGTGCAGCGAGGAAGGCCGCACACCCTTGCCGGCCGATCCCGAGGATATGGTGCGCTATTTGAACGCGCTCGACGCCAGGGGCAAGAAGCCCGCCACATTGGCCCGGCGCATCGCGAGCCTCGGCGCGGTCCACCGCATGGTGGGATTGGCCGGCGACACCGCGCCGACCGACGCGCCGATCGTGCGGGCGGCGCTCAAGGCCGTCCGTCGGCGCCGAGGCGCAAGACAGCGCCAGGCCGCCCCCTTGCGGCTGGGAAAGGCGCTCGATCCCCATCTCGCCAAGGGGTTCACCCTGGCGGCGCTGCTCGACGCCTGTGGCGGCGATTTGCAGGGGCTGCGCGACGCCGCCCTGCTCTCGCTCGGCTATGATGCGGGCTTGCGGGTCAGCGAACTCTCTGGGGTGGAAGATCTGCATATCGATCCCCAGGAGGATGGCTCGGCGACGCTGTTCATCCCCTTCTCCAAGACCGACCAGGAGCAGGAGGGCGCCTGGGCATGGCTATCGGCCGAAACCATGCGACGGGTTCGCGCTTGGGAGGACGCCAGCGGTATCGAGGAGGGACCGCTTTTCCGGAGGGTCGGTGTCGATCGCAGGCGGGCGCGCCAGTCGGAACCGGAGGCCGCGCTGGCGCGAACAACCTATACCATAGGGACGGCACCGCTGACCCGGCAGGGTGTCAACGGGATCTATCGCCGCGTGGCCTATGCTGCCTATGAGTTGGGGCTGGTGACCTTGCCCGCAGGCAAGCTGGACGACGCGGTGAAAGCCCTGTCGACCCATTCGCTGCGCGTCGGTCTGACCCAGGATCTGTTCGCGGCTGGGGAAGATGGCACCAGCATTGCCCAGGCACTTCGTTGGAGCTCGCCAACGACGGCCCTGCGATACGGCAGGAAACTCGCCGTGCGCAGCAACGTCGCCGCCCGCGTTCTATCACGCGTCCGCGGTTGATGATAACTGCCGACGATCTCGCGGTCAGACCGCTGAATGTTCGCGCGTCAGTTCGGGAAAAGGATCGCGGTGTAGTCCTGGGCGCCGTGGAGGATGTGGACGATCACGACCTTCTCCGGCTCCACGCGATAAAAAATCAGATAGTTGCCATGTCCGCGCCGTCGCACGCCCGATGCTTCGTAGCGAGGCACCAGCGGGAAGCGTTCCGGCATATCGGCAAGCGCGAGACATTTGCCGCGCAATTCCTGGAGGAAGCTAAGGGCGCGTGCCTGGCTGTCCAGCGCGATATAGTCAGCGATGCGCTCAAGATCCTGCTCGGCTTCCTCCGACAGATGGACGATCATTCGCCCGTCGCACGATATTTCGCCTCAAGCCGGTCAAAAACACTTTCCGCAGGCGCGGTACGGCCCGCGTCGGCATCGGCCAGCCCGCGGGCGATCGACGCATCCAGCGCCGCGAGCCTGGTTTCCCGGTCTTGAATGAGCCGCACCCCTTCGCGCAGCACCTCGCTTTTTGAATTGTAACGCCCCGTTTCAACGAGGTGGGCGACGAAGCGCTCGAGCTGTTGCCCAAGATCGGCGCTGATCATAGTCGAGTCTCCTTGACCAGCGGATAGCACCTTATCAACTGTTGATAAAGCAGGAGCTTGCGGCAACCCAGGGATCGACAAGCGCAGCCCCTTCCCCCGCATCTCTCTCAGACCTTCGTCGCCAATTGCTTACGCAGCTCGTGAGCCTCGGCGGTATATTCGATCGTCAGTAGCCGATGCACAGAAGCGATCTGCGGATTGTTTGCGGCTTCGGCCGCCGCTTCCTCCCGGCGCGCCCGTTCCTCATAATAGCTCAGGCTGTCCACGTGTCTCGCAAACAAGAATCCCTCTTCAATTCTGAGGATAGTTCGCGCGGAGGTATTCATTCGCGGCCTCGTCCGTGGCGAACGTGCCTACCGTCATCATATCTTCGTCGGGCCGTTGCGGCATCTTCAGAAGCAGAATTTGCCCGTCCTGAAAGCTTACAACCGGCCGTTCGCGGAAGCGCAGCCAATCGGCTTGTTTGGCTTCGGCCAGCGCGCAAGCCGCGTCGTAGTCGTCGGCCATGCCGAGATGCGTAGACCGATCCCAAGCCCCACCGTTCAAGCATCTAACGTCGATACGGCCGTCGGCCATCGACACCCCGAATGGGTGATCCCACCATGCGTCTAGTTGGGCCTTGCTGCGCTGCTCGTTCGGCGTGGAGTCGAAGAACTTCGGCAGCTTGGGGTCGAGCGGAATCCGGTTTTTCATACCCACCCGTTACAGCATGGGAGCAGCACTAATAAAGCTCTGCGGAGCACGCGGTCAGCCGGTCGTTCGGCTGGCTCGTGTCCGATAGCGCTTGCACATATAGTCGCGGTCATCAATCCCGATGGCCGAGCACGCCTACTGTCCGCGCGGATTAATAGCTGTAGAGCGCGATCATATGGTCGCGAAATCGCGTAGCCTCCGGCGGCAAATCCCGAAACCAGTAGCGACGGAGGCCCGCCGGAAGCCAGTGCATGGGTACGGTCGCGAATCCAAAGGCGAGTGACATCGACAGCAGCATGAAGGTAAGCATCACGCCAACACGCAACAAGCGGCCTCCCGCGGTCGGCGGATAATCGGGAAGCCAAATGAGGAAACCGACCACCGCCAAAAGGACAAGGGCACTTTTAAAACAAAGGCGGCGCCAGGCATCGATGCGATGCTCGAAGCTCACTAGGTAAGCCTCGCTATCCGCGCGCCCTTGCACGCTCTCAAGATAGGCCCGATTTGCATCGGGCCGGGTCCAAGCAGCCTGAAACCGAGCGGTGATCGCCGCACACTGGTCAGCGGGTCGGGGGTTCTTGCGCCAAAAGACAAAGCCCAGAAGCTCTTTACGGTGCGCCAGAAGCTTTGGGTACGGCCAATAGATTTCATGCCAGTAACGAAGATCGGATTTGCCGTGCGCGATCAGCCACTCGTAAATCGGTGGGGGAGGCTGTGGCAGCGGCCCATAGTCCTCGACACGTTCTTGGGTGCAGTAGAAAATGAGGTAAAGGAAGGCTCCGATGAACAGCAGCTTGGCGGCCAGGATCGGTACTGCGACGGCGAAGATACCAAGAAGCGTACGCCACAGCAGAGGGTCGAGCCAGCACGCGATCTGCGCGACCAGAATAGTCATGCTGAGAGCAAGCAGGATCAAAGCAAGCCAGAACACCGCGCGGTGAAGATTGTGCGGACGATAGCGGGCACGTTGCAGCGCGAGGATCGCTGCATCGATCTGCCGCGCGCCCTCCACCGCGTCGTCCGGCGCCAGATAGACAGCCAATGTTTTGTAGGCGTTCGGTCGTTTGGTCATTTCTGTCAACACCGGGATAAAAACGGGCCAGGCACCGGTTTAAAAAGGGGCCAGTT